>JAGGWH010000017.1 GCA_021157585.1 Bacteroidales bacterium
AATTAATGAAAATTTTCTCTGCAAAAGGATTGGTAAATTTTATAAAAGAGCAAGCTTAGTTCGACAAGCTCACTAAATTAGATTATCAAATGGTTTTTGCGCCCTAGGTGCATAATGTTATAGCCCCGTACGAGTGTAACGAAGTGCGGGGGTGCAAGCTTAAAATTATTTACCGCTGACAGATAATTTAGCATCAAACGAAATACGTCCTTCAGCGGAATTTAGCATTTATCCTGTAGTGAATTATTACAAAATTCTCTGTTTCATTTCGCCGAGAAGAAAAATTATCTTTCAACAGAATATAATCATCGGCGACAAAGACGATATATCCATTAACCCAGCATTGCGCTACGCTTATACCGGCTTACAAATATTTAGCTCCTACGGAGCTATTAATCTAATTTATTTATGGACGACTAAACCCCTGCTAAGCTTAATCTTCCGCCGGTGGGCGGACAGGTCTGATTAAGCTTGATTTGATTTCGGTCTCCTGACCGTTTTGTTAATTATGTTTGTTAAAGACAAATTTAAATTTACGACTTAATCTAAAGATTAAGCCGAGCGGTGGGCAAGCTTAGTAATAGAAAAAATGAGGGTTTCGCTCTAAGCAAAACCCTCATTAAAACAACTTAAGCTTCAAACTTTTTAGTAATCAGAAAGTAGCGTTTCCAAGTTTTTAAAGCGGTTTTTATAATCCTCCATAGAACATTTTATTATTTCGCGAGCTTCTTCCGCACCATAAGTATCCGTAATTTCTACTTCGGCTTTACCTGCTTTACCGGGTAAATCTTTATATGTTAGGAAATAATGTTTTAAACGCTCAATAGTCAAATCAGGCGCATCGCTTATATCTTTAAAACCACCATAAACAACATCGCCGGCTAAAACGGCAATAATTTTATCATCAGCTTCATCGCCATCAAGCATGCGAAAACCACCAATAGGAATGGCACGAACCAAAATATCGCCATGTGTAATTTCTTTTTCTGTTAAAACACAAATATCAATAGGGTCTTTATCTCCGATTATTTCTTCGCGTCCGGTTTTATTACGACAATATTCTGCAACTTTTTCTGCTGAATATGATTGTGGAATAAATCCATAAAGAGCCGGAACGGTATTTGAATATTTCTGAGGTCTATCCAAACGCAAATAACCGGATTCTTTATCTACTTCGTATTTTACGGTATCTGTAGGTACCATTTCTATATAGCAAGTTATTAAATTTGGTGCTTCTATTCCAATATTTACACCATGCCAAGGATGCGATTTATAGCGTAGTCCCATCAGCTTGCCAATAGGATCCATTAATGAGTTACTCATAATTTTGCGGTTTAAATTTATGTGACAATTTTGCTAAATCACTTTAAGTTCTTTTCCAACTTTAACAAAAGCCTCAACAGCCTTATCTAAATGCTCAATTTCATGACCAGCAGACAATTGAACTCTAATACGCGCTTGACCTTTAGGAACAACAGGGAAATAAAAGCCAATAACATAAACGCCTTCATCCAATAATTTTGCGGCAAAATCTTGCGATAGTTTTGCATCGTATAACATTACAGCACAAATAGCTGACTTTGTCGGCTTAATATCAAAACCTGCTGCCAACATCTTCTCCATAAAATAATCGGTATTGCTATGCAATTTATCTTGAAGCTCGTTAGTTTCGTTCATCATATCGAACATTTTAATACCAGCGCTAACTACCATTGGAGGTAAAGAGTTTGAAAACAGATAGGGGCGAGAACGCTGCCTCAACATATCAATAATTTCCTTTTTACCTGTTGTAAAACCACCAACAGCACCACCAAAAGCTTTTCCTAAAGTTCCTGTAATAATTTCAACCTGACCTCTAACATTAAATAGTTCTGTAACTCCACGTCCGGTTTCACCAACCACGCCGGCAGAATGACATTCGTCAATCATAACCATAGCATCGTATTTATTTGCCAACTCAACGATTTTATCCATAGGAGCAACATTACCGTCCATAGAGAAAACGCCATCGGTAACAATTAAGCGAAAACGATGTTTTTGTGCTTCGATTAATTGTTTTTCCAAATCTTCCATATTAGCATTTTCAAAACGATAGCGAGCGGCTTTACACAAACGAACGCCATCGATGATAGAAGCGTGATTTAAAGAATCGGAGATAATAGCATCTTCAACAGTTAACAATGGCTCGAAAACGCCACCGTTGGCATCAAAAGCAGCAGCATAAAGAATAGTATCTTCTGTGCCAAAAAAGTCGGCAATTTTTTGCTCTAACTCCTTATGTATATCTTGAGTTCCACAAATAAAACGTACGGAAGACATTCCGTATCCGCGATAATCCAAAGCCTCTTTAGCTGCTTGTACTAACTTAGGATTATTAGAAAGACCAAGGTAGTTATTTGCACAAAAATTAAGCACTTCTTGTCCTGTGGAAACACTTATTGCCGCTCCTTGCGGACTTGTAATAATACGTTCGTCTTTAAATAGACCGGCATCTTTAATTTGGCTAAGTTCTTCTTTTAAAAAGTCTTGAAATTTAGTATACATATGCTTGTTTTTTATCTAATTTGTTATGCAAAAGTAAATATAAAAATCGTATAAAAGATTAAGGTTTAAAGTTCAAAGTTTGGAGATTTAGTATTGTTAAATCCCACATTCTTATCCTAAAGAAACTAAATCCCCGTTGTATTTAAATTACCCAAGCTAATTGTAATCAGTCGTTTTATATCTGCTTCAATACTTGATGAAATATTTAAGCTTACTTGCAAATGCAGATTATAAATATTTAATTGCATTTCTTTGGCTTGTATTTGACCAACTTTTAAAATATCGGCATTAATAATTCCTTTATATCTTGAATATTCATTATCAATTATTTCGTTTATGCCCGACTCTAAATATTTATGATCGTAGTTTTGAAAATGGAAAATATTAGATACATCCTGAATAGTATAAACCTGAAGATTTTCTATACCATCAATATTTGTTAAAAACCAATTGTAAGTATTTTCATCGAGCAAACATCTGTTTAAACTGTCTTTATCTAAAATGCGTGAATTATTAATGATGGCACTACCATAAAAATTATCATCAAAGCTAAATAACGCATCGTAAGTTATGGCATATCTAAGACTAATAGCACCTATAATATTCCTTAGTTTTGGAAATAAATGATAAGAATTGTAAGCACGCACTACAATCTCAAAATTAATAGCAAAAAGAACGGAATGCAGCGGTGTATCAAGGATAAGAAAACCACCATCGCCTGTGCTAATAAAAGAATTCTCTATTTTTTTCTTATCGTAATGCTGAAAAATGAACTCATTGGATTGTAAACACAGATGGATAGTTTTATCAAAGAAAATTTTAAATATACTCGGAATTAGTGTTTGTTCTAAATGCCTAAACATCCCATAACGATAAATATCAATACCTAAAACCGATTGTCTAGACAGTTTTGTAGGGTTTATATAGTTTTCTAAAGTTTTGTATAAACGTCCTGAATCAGGTATAATATTGGTTTTTTGATAAACAGACTCTTGGTCTTCTTCTTTAAGGATTTCAAGAATTTTATCGAATTCTATTTTTTTAATTGTACGTTTTTTTGATTCCATAGTTAATTATTTTAAAACTATTCTTCCCAAACGTTCGGAGATAAGTTTTTGAATATTTTGCTTTTTCAAAATAAGCATAATTATTCTTTCTTTATCGATATCGGCAGCTTCTTTTAATTCCGTTTGGAGTTCATAAATTTCCTGTTCGAGCTTACGTTGCTTAAATGATAAAACTGAGTTGTTTACAGCTTCTAAAAGTAACTCTTCTTCCGTAACCGTGTGGATTTTCTTTTTCTTCATCCAATTTTCTGAAAGATTATATGGTGTACTTAAAAGATTTGCTGCTATCTGTACCAAAGAATCGTTTGAATGATTTATGAAAGTCTGCTCCGTTGGCAATTTATCATTTTCTAAGCCCCTTCTGTAGGTTTCGTAAACTTCCTGATAATCAGCATGTAAAAACCCTAAGCCATCATCTTCAAGTTGCTCTACAATAAAGCTCGCTACATTTACATCAATAACAGATTCCTCTGCATCTTCATTTTCTTTAAATTTATATTTAAAAGATTTATTTCCGTATTGTAATAGTAGACGAATAAGATTTTCTTCCTGATAAGCCAAAGGCGATTTTGTTTCTTTTTTAGCTTGAGTTTGCTGAGGTGTTGAGGTTTTTGAATATTTATCAACTTCGGCATTAAAACTTTGAGATTTTCTTCCTTTTCTAAGCCGTTTATTTAAGTCGTTAACTAAAGTTTGTTCCGGTATATCTAATAAAAGGGAGCATTCCTTAACATAAACCGAACGCATAATCTCATCGGGAATGATGGCAATAGACTGCACAATTTCTTTAATGAGACCACCACGTTTTATGGGATCGTTGGCAGCTTCTTCGCTTAATAGTTTTGTTTTAAACTTGATGAAATCGTCAGCTTTAGCATCTAAAAATTCTTCTACTTCATGAGCAGCATGAGAACGCGCGTAGCTGTCGGGATCTTCACCTTCGGGAAAGAGTACAACTTTAACATTCATTCCTTGCTCTAAAATCATATCAATGCCACGAAAGGATGCTTTTATTCCTGCCGTATCACCATCATATAAAATGGTAATATTTGAAGTAAAACGTTTAATTAGCTTGATTTGATCGGTAGTTAATGAAGTTCCTGAACTGGCAACAACATTTTCTATACCGCTTTGATGAAGTGATATAACGTCTGTATAACCTTCAACCAAAAAGCAATTATCGAGTTTTAATATTGATTGCTTTGCAAAATAAATTCCATACAGAACTTTACTCTTATTATAGATATCAGATTCTGGCGAATTCAGATATTTAGCACTGCTTTTTTCGGTTTTTAAAATTCTACCGCCAAAACCTATAACTCTTCCCGACATATTATGAATAGGGAACATCACCCGAGCTTTAAACCTATCGAATTGTTTATTGTTTTCTTTAACGATGGTTAAACCTGTTTTTTCGAGCGATTGTAAGGGATAGGAATTGGTTTGGGCATAATCAGTAAAAGCAGTCCACTCATCAGGACTATAACCCAATTCAAACTTTTTAATTAAAGCATCACTTAATCCACGCTCTCTTAAATAAGACAAGCCAATGGCTTTTCCTTTTGGGTCTTCCCAAAGTATTTTAACAAAATAATCTTTAGCAAATTCAGAGACGTGCAAAAGACTATCACGCTCAGTAGTCGCCTGAATCTGCTCGGCAGTTTGTTCTTTTTCCTCTATGTGAATGTGGTATTTCTTTGCCAGATATTTTAGTGCTTCGGGATAGCTGTAATGTTCGTGTTCCATTAAAAATTTAACAGAATTTCCGGCAGCTCCACAACCAAAACATTTATAGATTCCTTTAGCCGGAGAAACTGTAAAAGAAGGTGTTTTTTCGTTATGAAAAGGGCAATTACCTAAGAGGTTAACTCCACGTCTTTTTAATGGAACAAACTCACCTATAACCTCTTCTATTAAGGCTGTTTCTAATATTTGTTGTATAGTTTCTTGAGGTATCAAATTTGAGTATATTTTATACAAAAATACTATTTATAGCTTTATAGAGGAATGAAATATGGAAAAGCTTTAAAAGTTCAAAAAACTTTAACTTTTTTAGCGATGGTTGGGAAAGCAGCAGCGGCTATAAATGCCTACGAGGGTTTAGGATATCACCGAGGGTTTCGCTTAAAGCGAAACCCTCGGTATAAAAGGTAGCCGCTGAAAACGAAGGAAAATCGGAGTGCGACTTTGAGTCGCGCCCCGAATTAAACACGAGTGGGAGATTAAGATTTAGGGCTTAATAAAAATCTGATTCTTGATGATCAGGAGACCATAAAATACCTAAAGCTTAATCTGGAGATTAAGCTTAGCCTTAGGTTTGGGGCTTAATAAAAATTAGTAATTTCACCCTCATAATTATGAGTAAAAAAGCACTAAAAAAATACGTTAAAGAATTATCTAAAGAGCAGCTTGAGGATCAAATATTAGAGTTGTATACACGCTTAAAAGAAGTAAAAGATTTTTACAACTTTGTTTTTAATCCTGATGAAAACAAGCGTGTAGAAGAATGTAAATTTAAGATACAGAAAGAGTATTTTCCGCTTACAAGAAGAAAACCCAAGAAAAGAAGATCGGTAGCTCAAAAATGTATTAAATCATTTATAAAATTAGGGATGGAACCTTTGTTTATTGCCGATATAATGTTGTTTAATATAGAAACAGCTGTTCGGTATTGTGGGGAACATCCAATCAGACAAGAAGCTTTTTATATTAGTATTCATCGTTCTTATACGGAAGCTCAAAACTATATTTCAGAAAGGGGATTAATCCCCGATTTTTACAAACGATTAGAAAATATATCGACTAATATTTACGAACAAGATTGGTTTAATAAAGAAGCTTTTAACTGATAAGGTAAAGAAATTTTATTTTTAAAACGGAAAACTTAGTTGTACTCCCGTTTGTATATCGGGAGCATTATTTACTTTAATATCTTCGCTAAAATAAACAGAAACGGTATACTTAGAAGTGGCATAATTAAAAACAATATTCCAAACAGTTAAACTATCGTATAGATGAGAAATGGCGTAATGCCAATGCGATGAAATTCGTTCGCCCATCAAAATAATTCCTTCAACATCTTTTAAACTTTGATACGAACTTTGGTGATGATAATTGAGAGCTATTTCCCATAAGTTATTTTTCTTTGTTCGTGCTTGATAACTCAGTTGCCAATCGGCAGTAAAAATAAAAGTAGTATTATTAATATTTACTTCTTCGCGCCATTTTAAGCAAGAAGGAATTGTAATACTACTTCCGCTTGCCAACTGAAGTATTTTATTATTTTTAAGTTTAAGTTGCTTTATAAAAGCGATAGAAATTCCTATGTCGGAAGATGAATTATAAGAATTTGTATTTATACCTAAATGTGTTCCTAAATTAATATAAAAGTCTTGTGCTGCTAAAAATTCTGATGGAATAAAATATGTATAATGCATTTCTAAACCGGATAATACAAAATCATTAGCATGTTTTTCTATCGTTCTTCCTTCTTCATCAATATACCTAATCTCAGCCTTATCTAAACCATAATATTTACGCGCAAACGGATCTTCGCCTCCGGCGATATTGCTATGAAAAAACTCTAAAACTTCATCGCTGCTAAACACAGAAAAAGGAAACTTTCCTTTGGTAATTAAATAAGAACGAAGGTCGAAACGGAATTCTTGTTGTTTGCCTAATGGTAGATAATAGCTTAAGTGTAAGCCTTTTATAACCGCATCGGCTTGAAGGCTAATTTTGTCAGCAGGAATTGAATTATAATCTATGGCGTATTCTCTATCGTACCAAATTATAGAATTAAGAAAGGCTCTGTCGCTTTCCTCTAAAGGTTTATAAGCGGTGACTAAAGGCTCCCAAACATTAGCACTCGAAAGCTGAATACTTAGTCGTTTTTTCTTAACGGGACGTATTCGGAAATCGCTTTCTAAACGCATCAAATACATACCCAAGGGATGATTTCCTAAAAGTTTTGGAGGAATTATTTGAACGGAATCCTGAATAAAATAAGACTGTTTTTCTTTTTGTGCATAAACCCATGATGTTGGCAAGAGAATTATAAAAAACCAAAGTAATACTATTAGTTTTTTCACTTTTAAACAGCTCATCATTTATTTTTATTCGCTAACAAATTCCCTTAACGCATACTTTTTATTCCTTTTTCTACTTCATCAGAAACACGACTGAAAACCTCATCAAAACTCCCTACACCATTAATTTTAGTAAGACCATGAAGTTGATTGTATTTTTCGATAACAGGAATTGTTTTTGTTTCGTGTTCTTGCAATCTTTTAACAATTTTTGCCGTTTCGGTATCGTATGGCATACAATTATCGGTTTTACTACGAGCATCAAGACGACGTATTAATTCTAATGTTGGCACTTCAATATCTATAACCATAGAAACCGAAGAATTATGTTTTTTAAGTAAACCGTCTAATATATACGACTGAACCAAAGTACGAGGAAAGCCTTTAAAAATAAAACCTTTTACTCTTTTAGATTCTTCTAATTTTTTTTCGATAATCTGAACAACAAGATGATCCGGAACGAGCTGTCCACTCTCATAAATACTTTTTATTTGTTTGCCGATAAGCGTTCCGTTTTTTATTTCTTGATCAAGCATAGAACCGGTAGCAACAAATTCTAAGTCGTATTTTTTTGCCAATGCTTTTCCTTGCGACCCCCTTCCTGATCCGGGATAACCAAATAAAACCACATTAAACAAACTTTTATGAAGTTCCTTTTGCACAATTTCATCAATATCCCTACTCACTTTTTCAATAGTTTGCAAGCCGTTAACAGGAAAATAAATTCCGCGTTCTTTATAAAACTGAAGTACGGGTTTTGTCTTATTGTCGTATTCTATTAATCGCTTACGGATTACAATTTCGTTATCATCTTTACGTTTGGAGCTTTCGGCTCGAATCAATAATCTTTTTACCGATTCTTCTTTGCTAACATCTAAACTAATTAAACAATTTAGTGTTGTATTAAGCTTTATCATTAAGCCTTCGAGAATATACGCCTGAATATATGTCCTTGGAAACCCATCAAATAAGAAACCTTTAGAATCGGGGTTTTCCTTAATCGTTTTTTCTATAATTTGAACTATAATTTCGTCGGGAGCTAAACCACCGTTTTCTATAATGTTCTTAGCCTGAAGACCCAATTCGGTTTTTTGCTTGATTTCTTTTCTTAAAATATCACCAGTTGAGATATAATAAAGTTTATATTTCTTAATTAAAAATTCCGATTGCGTTCCTTTTCCCGCACCCGGAGGACCAAATAGAGCTATATTCAACATATATTTTATTTTAAAACACTTTATTCAAAGATAGTTAAATTCATAAATAACGTACTGCATTTATGGCTTGGCTCTAAATCAAAAAAAACCATATCTCAACTAAGACCGCGTTTCCCTCGACGAAGTCGCGATAGCTACGAGACGAAAGAGAGATTTTTTTATTTGAGATATCTCTCCGTCTACCGACGGATTGATATGAAAGATTTATTCCGAGACGATCTCGGCATCTTTCAACTTCTTCCCCTTTTTCTCTTTCTGTCTTCCCTAAAAGTATACCTCAGAATGAATTTGATCAACTGGAATTCCTTTTTCCTGTAGTATATCGTAAGCATCGTGAATCATATCTACATTTCCACAGAGATAACAAAGTGTTCCGGATTTGGGATTTAGTGTTTTCAAATAAGTCGTTAAACGACCATAGAAATCCCCTTTTTTATCTTTGCTTACTGCCGAGAAATAATGCCCGTTTGAGTAGGCCTCTTTTTCGTAAGTTTCCGAAGACAAACGTACACCATGTATAAGCTTATAATTCAATTTGGGATAAGATTTAACAAAACTATGAAACGGCGAAATTCCTGTTCCTGTTGCAAGAAAAAGAAAGGCTTTATTTTCAATATCCTTCTCTTTCAAAGTGAAAAAACCATATGGACCCTCCACATTAAGCATTTGTCCAATTTTTGTCTTTTTTAAAATAATTGATACATCACCTTCTTGCACTTCTTTTATCAAAACTTCTAAAAAAGGATCATTTGTTCCGCTATAAATGGAATATTCTCGCATATTTATGTCATCAGGCAAACCTAAACTTAAATATTGTCCCGAACGAAACTCAAAATTATTTTTATCCATTCGGATAATATAAACCGAGTCGGTCAGGTTTCTTATACTTTGAATTTTATGTAACATACTTATTTATATTAATTCTAAATAACCCGTAAAGGAAATACAAATTATTGACCCGAGCAATGTTTAAGGGTCTGAAATGCCGGAAAATTTACATTATTGGTATTTTAACGCTTATAACTTACTGATTTTGACACGCTTACAAAACACATCTTTTCTCTTTTACTTTCTCAAAATAAAGATGTATTAATATTCCGAGTATAGAAAATCGCTTAAATCTAAAATTTAGCCCTTGTTTGGACTTAAAATGTAGATTAATGAGGAGGTATTCAACTTTTTTGATGAACTTTTGCTATTTGAAAGCAAAGCAATAAAGAATGCTCTAATTGCGCCCCATTTTTTTCCTATATATTTTTCAGAAAGTAAAGACACGTAAAAAGCATCTAATTTCATTGGGTAGATTCTTTTTATTTCAAAATTATGCTTTTCTGCAAGACGCTGAACGTCTTTTTTAGTAAAATGATAAAGATGTCGAGGCACATCATAGGCCGCCCAGTATTTAACATAATAATTTGCATCAAAGGATTCAGGATTAGGTAAAGCCAGTATTAACAATCCGTCCGGCTTTATTAATCGACTTAATTCTATCATACGATTATTCAAATCATGAACATGCTCTAAAACATGCCACATTGTTATTAAATCGAAAGAATTATTTTTTAATTCGCTTAATTTTTGTTCGGAATCGACTTGTAAGTTAAAATTTGCGCGTGCAAATTTTGCAGCATCCTCATTCGGTTCTATCCCTTGAGTTTTCCATTGCTTATTTTGCAGATAATTTAAGAAGTGACCTGTACCGCTGCCGATATCGAGTACATTTCCAACTACCGCATGTTTTTTTATAATTTTGTATTTAGATTCCAAATTTATTTTACGAGCAATTTGATATAAACCCGCAAACATACCTTTGCTTTTGTTGGAGTGTGAAATATAATTTTCTGATTTGTAATATGTGCTTACGGCTTTTTTTGAAGGTCGTGGACTGGTAAATTGAAAACCACAAGTTTCACATTTCTGAATTATAAAAGATTCTTGACTAAGAAAATAATCTTTTACTTTAAGATGCTCTTTAATCTTTTCGCTTTTACAAATAGGACAAATGCTTATGTTTTCCATTTTATGTTCCACGTGAAACCTTTAATTTTATCGTCCTAAAAATACCAATAAAACGGAAATATCGGAAGGTGAAACGCCGCTGATTCTTGATGCTTGTCCAATAGTTCTTGGCTTAATTGCGCTTAATTTTTCTCGGGCCTCATAAGAAATTGATTGTAGTTTTTGATAATCGAAATCGGCATGTAATTCAATCTCCTCATACTTCTGAAGTTTAGCCGCAATCTCTTTTTCCTTTTTTATATAGCCTGAATACTTGATTTGAATTTCGGCTTCTTCTAAAATTTCCGTATCGAATTCCGGATGTGATTCCACAAAAGTTTTAAGTACGGCTATATTTTCTATTAAACCCTGAAGATGTAATTGTGGACGTAATAATAATTGTTCAATCCTTGTTTTCTGAGCAATAGGTTGAGTTCCTGATTCAATACAATATTCTTTAACTTCTTCCGGCAAAGCCGATGTTTTTTGACAAAATTTAGTAATTAAAGTAACGGCTTCAGCTTTAATATTAACTCGCTTAAACCTTTCTTCAGATGCCAAACCAATAGAATAAGCCTTTCTTGTTAAACGAAGATCTGCATTATCTTGTCTAAGTAAAATTCTGTATTCAGCACGAGAAGTAAACATACGATACGGCTCATCAACGCCTTTGGTAATAAGATCATCAATTAAAACTCCAATATAGGCTTCTGAACGGCCCAATATAAACGGCTTTCTGTTTTGGATTTTTAGAGCAGCATTTATTCCTGCCATTATACCTTGAGCTGCCGCTTCTTCATAACCGGTTGTTCCATTAATTTGTCCTGCAAAATACAAACCGGAAATTAATTTTGTTTCTAAGGTAAAATCAAGTTGTTCAGGTGGAAAATAATCATATTCTATTGCATAACCGGGTCTAAATATCTTTGCATTTTCAAATCCGGGAATTTGTCTTAATGCATCAAATTGTACAGTATCTGGCAAGCTGGAAGAAAACCCATTTAAATAATATTCTATGGTTGACCAACCTTCAGGCTCTACAAATAATTGATGACTATCTTTATCTGAAAACCTTTCGATTTTATCCTCAATAGATGGACAATAACGAGGTCCAACACCTCCAATTCTACCGGTAAACATAGGAGATAAATCAAAACCGGATTTCAGGGTTTCATGTACTGTTTCGCTTGTGTAAGCAAGATAACAACTTCTTTGTTTTTCGAGTTTGGGTGTTTGTAAATAACTGAATTTCCCCGCTTTCTCGTCACCGGGCTGTTCAATGAGCTTAGAAAAATTTATAGTTCTTCCATCAATCCGTACGGGTGTACCCGTCTTCATGCGATCGGCTCTAAAACCAAGTTTAATTAAATCTTCCGTAATTCCAACAGACGCAGCTTCTCCCATACGACCACCATGTAATACCGTTTCACCAATAAACATTTTACCATTAAGAAAAGTGCCTGCGGTAAGAATTACAGATTTTGCAAAAATTGTTTGCCCCATTCGTGTTCTTAGTCCGATTATAGTTTTATTCTCAACAATCAAACCTATAACAGTATCTTGCCAAAAATCTAAATTTTCGGTTTTCTCTAACATTTCTCGCCACACTTCAGAAAATTTCATCCTATCGCTTTGAGCGCGTGGACTCCACATTGCAGGTCCTTTTGAGCGATTGAGCATGCGAAATTGTATCATACTTCTATCAGTAACAATGGCTGAATAACCCCCAAGTGCATCAATTTCCCTTACTATCTGCCCCTTAGCGATACCACCCATAGCAGGATTACAAGACATTTGTGCTATCTTGTTCATATCCATAGTTATAAGCAGTGTTTTTGAACCAAGATTTGCAGCAGCAGCAGCAGCCTCAGAGCCGGCATGCCCCGCACCAACAACTATGACATCATATTTTTCAAACATTTTTCATTGTTTCACGTGAAACGTTTATTATAAATAACTGAATATGAGAGATGTATAAAATCTTACGAAAAACTATTCAGAATCAGGCTGCAAAGATAGATAATAATCTTCTTTGGAAGTCATGAGATTTTTATCCTTAGGGTTTTTATCTTCATAACCTAATAGATGCAAAACTCCATGTATAATAATACGCCGTATTTCGTGAGAAACTTTTACATTAAATTTAGTAGCATTCTCACGAACTCTATCCAAACTAATATAAATTTCTCCTTCAATAGTTGTATTATTTCCGTAATCAAAAGTAATTACATCGGTATAAGTATCGTGATTTAAGAAATTAACGTTAATGTTGTGTAAACATTTATCATCACAGAAAATAAAACCCAACTCACCAACAAAGTAACCTTCGGTTTTAGCTGCAAAAATTATCCAGGAACGTAAGGAGTTTAACTCATCAATATCGAGAGTTTGAGTATTGTCGTTAAAAAAAATACGGGAATCCACTTTTAAGCTTTAACTCTGTGTTTATGTTCTTGGAAAAAGGATTTCAAGGCAGAAACTCTTTTTACCGCTAACTCTTTATTAATACTGGAAACTTTAAAATAAAGTGAGATTCTATTTCCTTCGTCATTAATCTTTAAATCGTCACTTAGCTGCGCCATTAAAAACAAACCTTTACCAACTTCCTGATTATCATCTACTTTAGGGTTAGTTGGATCTGGAATATCAGTAAGATTAAAACCTTTTCCCTCATCTTTAACAGAAAAAATTAACTCTCCTTTAGTACTGACAAAAGAAATTTCAACTTTTTTATTATCATCAAACTTATTACCATGTTCTATCGCATTCCGAACAGCCTCGTCTAAACTAATAAGAATAGTAGAATAATAGTTATTATTGATGTTAAATACATCAGAAATACTTTCGACGAATTCCTCAATTTTATAAAGCTCGGTAAGGCTTGAGTTGATCTGTATTTTTTTATGTTTAAACATGGTTTTTAAAACTTGTCAGTACTAATAATAAATCAAAGTGACTTTTAACTCTTATACATAAAATAGAAAAATAGGTTACCGTTTCTATAAAAAATTTATTACTTCTGCTCTTGCGTATTCTCTACTTTATCGTCATCCGTTTCTTCTGAATCAAAAAGAGGAAATACATCTAAAATAGGACTTAAAGCAACTGCGGTTATTTCAACAGGAACCAACATAGTTTCCATATTTTCAGAAATACGATCATAAGCATCTCTAACAGAATTGGCAGCAACTAACATTTGATTATTGACTTTAGTTTCTTTACTGCTATTTTCATCAAAAATACTCCATCCAACCTTAGCCTTATACCAATATTGCCCATCGTCATAATTAAAAATTTCGGTAAAATTTGTTCGTGAAATACCAACAACTTCCAAATCTCCACTCACGTATTGCTCCATAATCTCGAAGATACGTTTTTCCGCTTCAGTAAAATTTATTGCATCGACAAGATAATTTTCCGAGGCACGACTCATCTTACCATGATCGTCAATCTTTTGATATTTTACTTTACAACTAAACCAAGTTTGCATATTACAATTTTTAGTCTGCAAAAATATAAAAGTATTAAACAAAAAGATGGATTTGGCGCATTAAAACTTATTCTATTGAAAAAGCACGTATTTTTGTTTTTTTTAAATTACAATTATGCTAAAAAATAAATCATATTATCCGTTTTATTTTGTACTTATCTTTCTTTTGGGAATCCTTCTCGGACAGTCGATGATGAAAAAAAATAATTCATCATTTGCTGATGGCGATAATAAAATAAACAATATTATACACTACATAGAAAGCGATTATGTTGATAGCGTTAATATTCAAAAAATAGAAGAAACTTCTATTAGAGCGATGTTAGATAATCTCGATCCTCATTCTATTTACATAAGCGAAGAAGAGTTTAATGCTGCTAACGATCCGCTTTTGGGTAAATTTGATGGTATTGGAGTTCAGTTCAGAATGGTGCATGATACCGTTGTAATAATTCTACCTTTAGAAAACGGTCCGTCAAAAAAAGCCGGAATACGAGCTGGCGACAGAATAATAATAGCAAATAAAGATACTTTAGCCGGAAAAAATTATAATAGTTTAGATATACAAAAAATATTAAAAGGTGAGAGGGGTTCGTTAGTAAATCTCTGGATAAAAAGAAAAGGTGAAAAAAATTTAATACCTTTTTCTTTAGAAAGAGCCGCCATTCCAACATACAGTATCGACGCCAAATTTATGCTTAATAAAGAGGTTGGATATATTAAACTAAGTCGTTTTTCTGCAAGTACAATAGATGAGTTTGAGGAGGCAATGAAAATTCTAAACGATTCAGGAATGTCTAAATTAATCCTCGACCTACGCGGAAATGGAGGGGGTTACCTTGGTGCTGCCATTTATATTGCCGATCAATTTTTAGAAAAGGATCGACTAATTGTTTATACCGAAGGAAGGAATAGAAAAAAACAAATTTACAGAGCGTCTGACGATACTTCATTCAAAAATGGAGATTTAATAGTTTTAATAGACGGAAATTCCGCTTCTGCTTCGGAAATTGTTGCCGGAGCAATCCAAGATAACGACAGAGGAATAATAGTAGGAAGACGCTCCTTTGGTAAAGGACTTGTTCAGGAACAAACAAATTATAGGGACGGATCAGCCGTTCGTTTAACGGTAGCACATTATTTCACACCAAGTGGTAGAAGTATTCAGCGTCCTTATAAAAATGGCAAAGCAGACTATTATAACGATTATTATCATCGAATTATTTCCGAATCTTTACTGGCTCCCGACAGCTCTTTAATAAACGATTCTTTAAAATTTAAAACCCTTAAGGGAAAAACGGTTTATGGTGGAGGAGGTATTTGGCCGGATCATTTTATTGCTGCCGATACAAGTATAAACTTTTCTTTTTATAACCAATTATTAAGTCAGTCTATCATTTATCAATTCGCTTTTGATTATGTTGATAAAAACAGAAAAGAATTAGAACGTTTTAAAACCGTCGATGAGTTTATGTTGGGCTTTAATAAAGATGAAATATTGTTGAAACAGTTAATACAATTAACTGATGTACAAAAACTTAAACCGAAAACCAAAGATATAAAAAATTCAAAACCTTATATTTTAACTCTTTTAAAGGCAGAAATTTCACGAAATCTATTTGAAGATGGTTTCTATCCGGTATTTGCAAAAAATGATGAATTTATAAAAGAAGCTCTAATTTTATTTAAAAATAATCAATAAGAGACTTGTTGATATTTTGATATGCCGATATTATTTAGATAGTCTGCGATAATAATCGGATTTTTTCTTGTCTTGAAAACGAGCATAAATATTAGCCATCTTTTTGGCGTACTTTTTAGATGGATACATCTTATATAGTTTTTCGTAATACTTTAATGATTTTTTAAAATCGACAGTTACAATATCTAAAGCTTTAAGCATAATATTATATTGCTTAATGGTTTTGTTTTTTTCGTACACAGTCATTTCTTTTTGATAACGATTTTCCGCTTTCTGGAAATATTTATCAGCCATACGCTCTAAAGCCACCTCACTTTTAGCGTTCTTTTTTAAAATATCAATTGCTAATTTATCTGCCTCCTTATAATTTTCGAGCTTAGTTTGAGCTACTAAATATAATTCCATAGCTTTAATATTTGCTTTAGTTTCTGCGCTAAAATCAGCCCATTTTTGAACTGCTTTATCCCAATTTTCACTTTCAATATAGGTTTCAAAAAGTCGCATATTTAAATCGGTAAAGCGAGAATCATCAGAAAAATGTAGTGTAAAATATTCCAAAGCATCTATTTCTTTAGACAAATTATCTATACTTCTATAAATGCTAATCATATCCGCATACATATCGGCATCAGCATAATCTTTATAATAAGCTTGCTTAAAAAGACCTTCTGCAACTTTTAATTTATTTAATTCAAAAGCAGACTTTGCTGCTGTACTATATATTTCTCCACTAATTTCTTTATTTGAACTTTTACGTTGCTCAATAAAAGTATTATAAAGTGTAAAAGCTTTTTCAAAGTCACCATTAATATAGGCTTGTTTTGCTTTATCTGTTTGTTTATTTAAAGTTGAAGTACTTGAACATCCAACAATAAAAAGAGAAATTAAAAGGCTTAGACTGATAGTTATTTTTGACATATTCTATTTTTTTTTGAGCGGCGAATTTAAATAGAAAAAATGTTTTATTTTAAGAAAAAAATATTTTAAGCAAAGTATTTCAAAAAAAGTATAACTTTGTGAATTAACTATTTATCAATAAATTATTATGAATACAGGAACAGTAAAGTTTTTTAACACCACCAAAGGTTATGGTTTTATTAAAGACAATGAATCAGGTACAGAATATTTTGTTCACGTATCCGGTTTAATTGACGACATTAAAGAAGACGATGAAGTATCTTTTGAACTTCAAGAAGGAAAAAAAGGATTAAATGCAGTAAATGTTAAATTAGTATAATTAAACATTTATTAAATTCAAGATTTCAATCCCGACAGTTTACTAACTATCGGGATTTTTTATATCAATCCTAATTTCTTAGAAATATCTAACATACTAATAATTGGTTTTTTAGCTTTTTCTATTAGCTCTTTCGATAATTCAATATTCGGTGATTCGTTTTTCATAGCTAAATACAATTTTTCCATAGTATTTAGTTTCATATAAGGACAATCATTACAATTACATGTTTCGTCTGCAGGAACAACCAAAAATTTCTTTTGTGGCGAATTTTTCTGCATCTTATGTAAAATACCCGTTTCGCTAGCTATAATATATTTTTCAAAATTTGTATTTTCTGTATACTTAAGCATAGCTGTTGTTGATCCTATCATATCGGCTAATGCCAAAATAGGTCCATCACATTCGGGATGAGCTACAACTTTTGCTTCGGGATTAAGCTGTTTTAATTTTATAATTGTTTCTGTTTTAAGTTGATTATGTACTTCGCATACACCATCCCACAAAACCATATTTCGATTAGTAATTCTGTTTATATAAGCTCCTAAATTCTTATCCGGCGCAAATATTATTTTTTGATTTTTCGGAAAAGATTCTACAATTTGAACAGCATTTCCCGAAGTAACAATTACATCAGATAATGCTTTAATATCAGCGGTACAATTGATATAAGACAAAACAATATGGTCAGGGTATTTTGCTCGAAATTTTGCAAAATCAACAGCATTACAAGAAGCGGCAAGAGAACAACCAGCCTCTAAATCAGGCAATAATACCATTTTATTTGGATTAAGCATTTTTGCTGTTTCGGCCATAAAATGAACACCGGCAAAAACAATTATATCAGCTTTTGTTTGCACTGCAGCCTGAGCTAAACCTAAACTGTCTCCAATATAATCTGCTATATCTTGTATTTCAGGTATTTGATAATAATGCGCAAGAATTATAGCATTTTTCTCTTTTTTTAATCTTTTTATTTCCTGAACGTAATCAATCATTGCTTTGTATATTTGATGCAAACTTAAACAAAACTATTTGATGAATGTTGTTAATTTTATCATCTTTTGATTTTATGAACAGCATATAAATATGTTTAAATTTAAATAAAGAACTATTATTATTATTATAGGCTGTGAATAGCTGTA
>JAGGWH010000018.1 GCA_021157585.1 Bacteroidales bacterium
ATTTGCAGAAAGTGGAAGAGGAGAGAAAAAGAATTTGTACAAATAAAGCTGATAAGTTAATTATTTCCATTCGTGAATTAGTGGCATTATCAAATACTGCAACCTATTTATATGAGTTTCTTAAGCCGTATGGATTTGTATTTTCGCAAGCAGAAGATATTGTGGAATCAACAAGAAATGGAGAGTCTGGAGCTCAGTTTTTTACCGCTTCTCACGTGCTTTTACGCGATAGAGATAATCTTATTTTAACAAAGCGCCAAAGCGAAAAATCAGATGTTTTTATTTTGGATCTCGACCTTAATGAAATAGATTCTCCTATTAATTTGAAATGGAATTTCTTGAATGAAGTAAAGTTTGAAAAAGATTCCTCTTTAGCTTTTTTAGATTTTGATAAATTGAAATTCCCTTTAAAACTTAGGAAATGGGAGCAAGGTGATGCTTTTCATCCTTTGGGAATGAAAGGAAAAAAACTCCTTAGCGATTTTTTTATCGACTTAAAATTAAATCGTTTTGAAAAAGAAAACACCTACTTACTTCTTTCGGGTGAAGATATTGTTTGGATAGTTGGAATACGTTTAGATAATCGATTTAGAATTTCTTCTAAAACGAAGAATGTATTAAAAATGGAATATAAGGTTTAAGCTATTTAATTGATCCCACAACACGCAATGCTTTTGTTAAAATGCTAAAATTTCTTGGCCCTTGTCCTACCGATTCCCCATCGGCTTCTATTTTAAGTTGATTTTCTGCGAAAGAAATAGTAGTGTCTTGCAAAGCATCAATTTTTGGATGGCTGAGAAAAGAACCATCGTACAAATTCTTCAACTCTTTAATTACTGTCCATTTACTAATTTTTTTAATGATGGTAATATCTAAGAGGCCATCGTTGACAATGGCATTAGGTAGTTGTTTCATTCCTCCTCCATTATATTTTCCAATTCCAATTCCAATGCTGAACATACGCTCTTTATAGTTGGCTTGCTCGCCGACTTTTAGCTGCATAGGTTTAGAATTATATTTTAAAAGTGTTTTAAGCAAAATAAGCATATAGCTTAATGCATTGCCTTTTCCTTGATCTTTTAATTTATTTGCCGAGTGTGCAACGGTAGCATCGAAACCAATACCGGCAACATTAGCAAAATAGCGATTGGGAAAGGTGTTGTTATGGAAGTCTACAAGTCCAATATCTTGAACAACTGTTTTTTCATCTCTTATCAATTTAATGGCATCGATATATTTTGTTGGAACATGAAAAGTCCTACACCAATCATTTCCTGTTCCTACGGGTACCATTCCTAATATCATTGATTTGGGTTCAGCTTCATTTTGAGTAAAAATACCATTTACAACTTCGTTTAAAGTTCCATCTCCTCCAACAACAATCAATTTGTGAAACCCCTTTTTGATAAATTGTTTTGTTATTTCAATAGCATGACCTTTACGTTCAGTAAATTCTATTTCTGTTTCAAGTTTTGCTCGTTTAAGTAGTTTTTGAATTGTCGGCCAATTTTTTTTGCATTTGCCGCTACCGGCATTAGGATTTACTATTAATCCCCATCGTGATTCTGTTTTTTCCATTGAGACAAATATATGAATTCCTGAAAAATAAAATTAGAAGACCAAAAATATATAATTGAGAAAAATAAAACAGATCATTTTTCCAAATTTATTTTTTGCTTTTTCATAAATTTTTCAACCCAAATAACCCAAAGTGTAAATATTACAACGTAGAAAAACGGACGAAAAAGGTTATCGTGACTAAATTTCCAATAATCTGGTAAGTAAACCAAAACTTCGGCTAAACCAATAATGCGAAATAAATTTGTCAAGTGAATAATTATCATTCCCATAGGAATATACCATAGTTTGTGTTTCCAAGGACCCGGGAAGATGAGTAAAAGAAGGCTTATTTGAAGGATTTGTTTTAATCCGGAACAGCCATGATTAATACCAATATAACCCTGGTTAGGCCAATACATTGTCCTGCCAATAGTTGTAACGTCCATTCCTAAAATATGTTGAATAAACCAAGCACTTTGGTTGAAAACCCTGTCAGATAAATAGTCGTGGAGTTTGTTCATTACAGTCTCCAAAGGGAAGTATTGTATTGTAGCCCAATAGCGATAAGAAAAGTGGATGATTAGTGTGAGTGCTACAAATAAAATAACATCGAGCAAAGGATGTAATTTATAAGGTTTGAGCAATTTGTATAAGTAGGAATACAGTTTGTTCATAGAATAAAAATTTTGGCTAATGTAGGAAAAATATTATGGTTTATTTTTCTGTTATAACAAATACCGTTCTTCGGTTTTGACTTCTTCCAAATGCCGTTTTATTACTTTCTACAGGGTTTGATTCTCCAAAGCCTTTAAAGGTAAGTCGGCTGGCATCTACTCCTAAAAGAATAAGATAATCAAAAACGGCTTTGGCTCTCTTTTCAGATAGGACCTGATTGTCGGCAATACTTCCAATATTATCAGTATGTCCTTGGATTTCAATTTTTAAATTCGGATTATTTTTTAAGAAGTCGAAGAATTCTTGAATAACCTTCAAAGAGTTTGGAGTCAGATCGGCTAAATTAGTAGCAAAATAGATATCGTTAATTTTATAAGATTGACCAACTTCAATGGGTTTAAGATGTAAATCGACTACGCTTGGCTTAGAAAAAACGGTATCAGAAGAAGCTATATATTTAGATTCGTAAACAAAGCCTTCCTTTTTTACGGTTAGCAATTGGTCGTCTTTAAAAAGCAGTACCGCTACATATTTTCCGCTTACAGAATCTACAGGAATTTCTTTTATTGTTCTATTCTTGAGGTTTTTAATTTCTACTTTTGCATGAATAATACTATCTATCCCGTCATCTTTTACTTCTCCTTTTACAAAGAGAACTTTTTGTGGTTTTGCTTTTTCATATAAGGGAAAATGATAAAGATTCCAGCTGTGATTTTCTTCAAAACGATTTGAAGCATAGTATCCATAGCTTCCATCCGTGCTAACAAAAAATCCAAGGTCGTCTTCAAAAGAATTTATTGGATATCCAATATTTACAGCTTCTCCAAAATTATTTGAACTATCCATTCGAGCGTAGAAAATATCAAATCCTCCTAAACCCGGAATGCCATCGGAAGAGAAATATAGTGTTTGACTATCGGAATGAATATATGGTGATTTTTCATGTCCGGAGCTATTTATTTTTGGACCTAAATTTATCGGATCGCTCCAGCTGCCATCAGGTTGCTTAATAGTTTTGTATATATCGTAACCTCCAATGCCACCCTTCCTGTTAGATGCAAAATAAATTATATTTCCATTTGCATTAACGCTTGGCTGCGATTCCCAAGTATTGTCGCCATTAATATTTGTACCTAAACTTACAGGATCCGACCATGATTTTCCATTAAAATGAGAATGTAACAAATCACAATTTAAGTAGTTTGTTTCTGGATTTAAAACACAATACGTATAGTATAAATCATTATTGTCTATTGTCAAACTTGCTGCACCTTCGTTTGGATTTTGATTAAAAGGATATGGCATAGGGTAACCGCTATCAAAATTACCATCTGTTTGGCGCAAGCTGTAGGTAAAAGTTTCTATTTGCTTATATCGTGAATCAAACCCTCTGTCGATGAGTTTTTCTGTACGTCTGGTATATAATGCAAATTCGTTATCAGGCGAAATTATCGGAAGATATTCGTCGTTACTTGATGAAATTCCCGAAACTTTCTCCGGTTTAAAAGGTACGGGATTAGCTATTAGCTTAGCACTTATGCTGGCGTATTCTAAATAGTTTTTGGCTTCGGAGAGTTTGTTTTTATTACAATATTCCGGTTTGGTGAGGAAGTTTTCAAAACTGACTTTAGCTTTTTCAAACTCATGCCTTCCAAAATATATTTTACCTAAATAAAAATTAGCAATATGACTGCTGTCCGAACAAATATCTAATGCTTTATAAAAATAATTTTCGGCTTTTGTAATATCAGAATAATAGTCTTGTAATGATAAAATACCAAGGCTTAAATATCCTTTAGCAAATAAAGGATAGTTTTGAATGATCTCCGTTAATATACTTTTTGCTTGTTGAATATATCTTTGATCAATATATTTTAATGCTTTTTTATATTGAGCTTCAGTTCGTTTGTTTGGCTTAAAATTACAGTTTTGTTCTTGCGCCATCAGAGGTGATGAAATTAGTGTAAAAAACAAAAAAGTTATAATTCCTATACCTAATATCCTGTGCATTTTCACTTTGGCTGAAATTTTTAACAAGTTACAATTTATCTCATAATTCAAAAAAAATATTTCTCTGAAAACAATAAGCGTTTACTTTTGTAGACAATAAACGTTTTTTTATGCAGCTTTATTTGGCTCCTTTGCAGGGATATACTGAATTTTTGTTTCGTAATGCTTATGCCAAGCATTTTGGAGGTCTTGATAGAGCAATTGCACCTTTTATTCCTTCTGGTTTAGGCGTAACGGTAAAACATAGACGTATTAGTGATTTGTGGAAAGAACATAATAAATTAATTCCTGTTGATCCCCAGATTATTGGAAAGAGTGCTCCTGAAATTGTGCCTGTCGGAAAATATCTTTTTGATTATGGTTATGATACTTTGAATATTAATATGGGTTGTCCAATTCCAAGCATTCGTGCTAAAATGCGAGGCTCGGGAATTCTTGCTTATCCCGAAATGATTGAGATGCTTTTAGAAAAACTGTTTAATGACCTTCAGAATAAGATATCCTTAAAAATTCGTTTGGGTAATGAATCCGCCGAAGAAGTTAAAGAGTTAATCCCTGTTCTTAATCAGTTCCCTTTAAAAGAGTTGATTATCCATCCACGTGTGGGAACACAAATGTATGAGGGAAGTGTTGATTTGAACTCTTTTTCTTGGTGTGTTGAAAATGCAAAAGCACCCATTGTTTATAGTGGTGATATTTTTGATTTATCTACCTTCAAAAAAATGCAAAATAGTTTTCCAAGTATCAGTAGATGGATGATAGGAAGAGGTTTATTGTTTTCTCCTTTTTTACCGGAAATAATAAAGAAAAATGATAGTAGTTGGGTAAAAGATGAGATTTATAGATTTTGGGATTTTCACGAGGATTTGGAAAAACAGATTTTAATTTATCGCGAAAGACCTAAAAATCAATTGAATAAATTAAAAGAATATTGGCGTTATTTTTCTCAGGCTTTTCAGGATTCAGAGCATCATTTTTATAGAGTTTCTCGTACTTCTGATTTAGAAAGCTTCCGCTTGATAATAAATGAAATTAAAGAAAAAGGAGTTTGGAAAGCCGGACTTACAGAAAAGGATAGCTTTACCTTTATTAAATCTCTGTAAAGATTTTTTAAATTGTTAATAATTTCAATTCTACAAGTTTTCAAGCCGTTTGAAAACCAGTATTTTTGCAGCAAAGAAGATAAAATTGGATTCACTTTTTGAAGATTTAAATAAAGAGCAACTGCTTGCTGTTAAAAAAACCGAAGGTCCTGTAATGGTAATTGCAGGTGCAGGTTCAGGAAAAACACGTGTACTTACTTATAAGATTGCTTACCTTTTGCAAAGAGGAGTAGACCCTTTTAATATTTTGGCTTTAACGTTTACCAATAAAGCAGCCAAAGAAATGAAAAGCAGAATAGGCGATTTAGTTGGATACCAATCGGCACGCAATGTCTGGGCCGGAACTTTTCACTCTGTTTTTGCACGTATCCTTCGTTCCGAAGCCGATAAGTTGGGCTATCCTTCTAACTTTACGATTTACGATACCGACGATTCTAAAAATTTAATAAAATCAATAGTAAAAGAGGGAAATTTAGACCCCAAAATCTACCAAGCTTCTTATATTTTAGGGAGGATTTCTTCTGCCAAAAATAATTTAATTTCAGCCGAAGGCTATAACCAAAATGATGATTATATAAAGGAGGATAAACAAGCAGGGAAGCCTCATCTCGGATCAATTTATACAATTTATCAAAGAAGACTTACTCAGTCGGCTGCAATGGATTTTGATGATTTACTTTTTAAAACAAATGTCCTTCTTCGCGATTTCCCTGAAGTGCTTTATAAGTTTCAGCAAAAGTTTAAATATATTTTAGTCGATGAGTATCAGGATACTAACTTCTCTCAATATTTGATTGTAAAGAAATTAGCAGCCAATAATGAAAACCTTTGTGTTGTGGGCGACGATGCTCAAAGTATTTATGGCTTTAGGGGTGCTGATATTAAAAATATCCTCAATTTTAAAAAAGACTATACTGATGCTGTAATAATAAAACTTGAGCAAAACTATCGATCAACACAAATAATAGTTGATGCTGCTAATTCGCTTATTCACAATAATCAAAATCAGATATTTAAAACCGTTTGGACTTCTAATAGTGAAGGCGATCGTATTAAATTAATACGTGCTTCCTCCGATTTAGAGGAGGGTAGATTAATTGCACAGCAGATTTTTGAGGATAAAATGAATCTACAGGCAAAAAATAGTGATTTTGCCATTTTATACAGAACAAACGCACAATCCAGATCGCTTGAAGAAGCACTTCGTAAACTGAATATTGATTATAGAATTTATGGAGGATTATCATTTTATAAACGGAAAGAGATAAAAGATGTTTTGGCTTATTTCCGTTTAATTATAAATACAAAAGATAACGAAGCTTTCAGACGAATAATAAATTATCCTACTCGTGGAATTGGTAAAACTACTTTAGAACATATCACTTTAGCTGCATCTGAAAATAATGTGAGTTATTGGGATGTTATTGAGCAGCCAAATAAATTTAAATTGGCAGTAAATTCCGGTACGCAAAAAAAGCTGAATGATTTTGTGTTGATGATAAAAAGCTTTCAGGTAGAATTAGACATAATTGATGCTTACGAATTAGCAAATAGAGTTGCAAGAGCTTCAGGATTAATTAGTAGTTTGCATAACGATAAAACTCCCGAAGGAATCAGTCGGTATGAAAATTTGGAAGCACTTTTGAATGGTATTAAAGAATTTGTGGAAAAAGACGAGAGTGATATTCCTGAAGAAAAACCCGATAAAAGTCTTGCTGTTTTTATGCAGGATGTTGCTTTGCTTACCGATGCCGATGAAAAAGATAAAGACAATATAGAAAAAGTGTCATTAATGACGATTCATCAATCTAAAGGCTTAGAATATCCTTATGTTTATATTGTTGGTCTGGAAGAAAATCTTTTTCCATCGGTTATGGCAATTGGTTCTCGTGCCGATTTGGAAGAAGAACGTCGCTTGTTTTATGTTGCATTAACTCGTGCCGAGAAAAAAGTAGTCTTGTCCTATGCCGAGAGTCGTTTTCGCTGGGGCGATCTTAGCTTTTGTGAACCAAGTAGATTTTTAGAGGAAATAGAAGACAAATTTTTAGACTTTCCCGTAAGTCGATCTCAAACAAGAGCATCTTTACCGCCAAATCCATACAGAGCTGTTTCAAACAGGAACACTCGTAAGTTGATAAATAAACCAAGCTCAATAGGTGGTGAAGCCGGAAAATCGACTTATAAAAGAATTTCCCGCGAAGCTTCCGGTATTGTAAATCGACCAACATCTAATTTTAAGGCAGCTGAGGTTAATGATTTACAAGTTAATATGGAAGTTGAGCACCAAAGGTTTGGTCGTGGTAAAATTCTAAAGATTGAAGGTTCTGCTTCAAATAAAAAAGCAACGGTGCGTTTTTCTAAGATAGGAGAGAAGCAGTTGCTTTTACGATTTGCAAAGCTGCGGATTGTTAAATAATTTTGTACCTTTGCTCAAGATTTCCACAACTATACAGGTTAATACCATTTTTTAATTTCACACACATGGATTATAACAGCACTCGCGAAAAATTAATAATACCCGAATATGGTCGCAATGTTCAGAAGATGATATATCATGCACTTACAATGGAAGATCGTGAAAAACGAACTGCTTTTGTAAAATATATTGTTGGTGTAATGACTCAGATGCATATTAGTACAGGCTCCTATGGAGACTACAACCATATGATTTGGGATCATATGCATATTATTGCCGATTACAAGATGGATGTAGACTCTCCTTATCCAATACCCGATAAGGAAAATATTGAAGCTACACCTAAGACTTTGAGTTATTCGTCAGGTAAGATTAAATACAGGCCATACGGTTCGAATATCGAAAAAATGATTCAGTTGGCTATTACTTACGAAGAAGGAGAAGAGAAAAATAGCCTTATAGAAAATATTGCCAATCATTTAAAAAAAGCATACCTTAATTGGAATAGAGATTCTGTTGAAGACGAAGTGATTTTAAAACATTTAGAAGTTTTATCTGAAGGTAAATTAATATTACAAGAAGGTTTTACACTTAAATCAACAGAAGATATTCTGAGTCAAAAAAGCAGAAAGAGATGGGTGGATAATCGTTCTGGAGGAAGAGGAACAGGACGGTCTAATTATAAGCAAAATAAATATAAGCAGAATCAAAAGAAGAGGCAATATCGTTAATTTTAAGTGGTAGTATTGCCATATTTACTATAAACGCTATAAATTATATTCCAAACTATGAGCTCCTTTGTTATTGATGGTGGATATAAATTATCCGGAAGTATTCAGCCTCAGGGTGCAAAAAACGAGGCTCTTCAAGTGTTATGTGCCGTTTTGTTAACTGATGAAAAGGTTGAAATACACAATGTTCCCAACATCCAAGATGTTAACAGATTAATAAGTATTTTGCGAGACATGGGTGTGAAAGTAGATGATCTCGGTAATCATTCTTTTGCTTTTCAAGCCGATAATGTAAATCTTGATTATTTAAAATCAGATGCTTATTTTGAGCAGGGTGGCCGTTTGCGTGGTTCTGTAATGTTGATGGGTCCGCTTTTAGCGCGTTTTGGTGAAGCATATATGCCAACACCCGGAGGTGATAAAATTGGTCGAAGACGAATGGATACCCACTTTACCGGTTTTAAAAAATTAGGTGCTCAGTTTGAATTTTATCGCGATAAAAATTATTATCATCTTCATTCCGAAAAACTTAGTGGAAGTTATATGCTTTTGGATGAAGCTTCTGTAACAGGAACGGCTAATATCCTCATGGCAGCCGTTATGGCAGAAGGTGAAACAACTATTTTTAATGCAGCTTGTGAACCTTATCTTTTGCAGTTGGCAACAATGCTAAATAGAATGGGAGCTAAAATTCAAGGCGCAGGATCTAATCTACTTAAAATACAAGGCGTTTCGCATTTGGGTGGAACTAAGCATATTATGTTACCCGATATGATTGAAGTGGGTAGCTTTATTGGCTTAGCAGCTATGACACAATCGGCTCTAACTATTAAGAATGTAAATTATAAGGCTTTAGGAATTATTCCGGAAATTTTTATGCGTTTAGGTATTAAAATCGAGCGAAAGGGGGATGATATTTTTGTTCCTGAGCAAGAGGAGTACACTGTTGAAACCTACATGGATGGTGCTATAATGACA
Organism: Bacteroidales bacterium; assembly: GCA_021157585.1. Taxonomy (NCBI): domain Bacteria; kingdom Pseudomonadati; phylum Bacteroidota; class Bacteroidia; order Bacteroidales; species Bacteroidales bacterium. Next base: position 9,474 of record JAGGWH010000018.1, read on the forward strand.
ATTTCCGATTCTCCTTGGCCCGGATTTACACCGGATTTAATTAGTATTGCTTTAGTAGTTGCAACCCAAGCAAAAGGTAGCGTACTTGTACATCAAAAAATGTTTGAGAGTCGTTTGTTCTTTGTCGATAAATTAATTGATATGGGAGCACAGATTATTCTATGCGACCCACATCGAGCTGCTGTAATAGGATTAAATCAACAAACACGTTTAAGAGGAATTACTATGACTTCGCCTGATATCCGTGCCGGAGTTGCTCTTTTAATAGCTGCTTTATCTGCCGATGGAATTAGTACCATTAATAATATTGAGCAAATTGATAGGGGATATCAGAATATTGATACACGATTAAGAGCATTAGGAGCTAATATAACTCGAAAGAATTAATGTGTTTAAGTAAAGCTTTGATTATTAAGTGTCTTTTGTTTATTTTTGGTTAGTTGATAGCCACTAATATGACTTAATTTCCAATATATTAACCCGTGGATTTAGAATTAACAGCACAACTTGAAATACTACTTGCTAAGCTTACTTACTCGGATGAAGAGTCTGAGTCGGGTTGGGCTTTCTCTTTAGTTGATGATTATGTTATTTTGTTTCAACCTTTTGGGTATTTAAATGAAGCAAACTTTAAATTATTAGCTAAAAGTTTTAATAAACTAAGAACGGAATATTTTAAAAATGCAGAATTCCTGATATTTTTATTCGATTTTACTAATTTTAAAAAGGCATCCTCTGATGTAAGAGCAGAAATAATTGAAGCTAGTCTTTTTAGAGATAATAGAATAAGTTTTGCTATTTACGGTATGAACAATTTTGTCTCAATTATTTCTAAAGTTATTAGTAAAAGATTATTTAAGAAACGTTTATTTATTGTAAAAAATAAAGATGTAGCCTTGGAAAAAGCAAAGGCATTAATTTCAGACTATCAATTACAGAAAATAAAAGAATTACATATTAATAATTATTATGTTCAGCCTGAAAAAACTGTTGAAGTTGGTGGTAAATCATATACTGTTCTTACTCGGCAGAACTGGACTTATAATGATCCTCATAGCGATTTTGCTTTTAAAATTGATTTAATAGATAGTAATATTCTTGTGGGACGACCTTCGGGTTATATCAAGTATCAAAATTTTGTAATGTCCAATGTGTTGTTCGATAAGGTTGTAAATACTGAAATTAAGGGAGGAGGAAAATATTATCGTATTCAAGATTATACTTCTGTAATAGGTACGGAAAATAAGGCAAGAAGAGATTTCTTAAGCTATATTATAAACGAAATTGGCAAAATAAATCTTCTAGTGTTTTATGGCTTAAATAGAACAATGAAAACAGTTGTTCGCTTAGGTAAATTAGTGCATCCGGCTCTTGAAAAAGTTCGTATTACAGACACTTTTGAAAATGCATTAGAATTGGTTATTGCCGATAAATATAAGAATTCTCTGCTTGTAGAAAAAACAAAGACTAAGGAGCAAATTGATTCCAAAGATAAATCTCCTGAAGAAGAAATTTCCGACTTAAAGACTCAAATAAAAATTAGCAAAAAGGAAAATAACCGCCTTATTCAAATTTTGTTCGATCAAATATCGAAAATTGCTTATAGTGTTTCCGGTGATTTTCTTCCAATAAAATTAGATGAAAATGATAAGTTTTACGATTTGTTTGGGGCTGTTCAGCTTTTACAAGAAGATTTTGAAGAATTACGAAAAGACCTGAACGATACTCGTGATAAATTTAAAAGATTACTATTGGAAAATGCAAGAGAGATTAAAGACTTGAAGATTGATAATTCGTTGAAATTAAAGACTAAAAATGATTTTATTCTTAAGAGCGGACATGAACTTAAGCATTCTCTCGAAGCAATATTAAATGCTATTCAGCTATCTCGTTATGAAGAAAAGCCGGAAATACAAAAAACACTTTTTGATATTATCAATATGGCAAGTATTACTCTTCAAGATAATATAAATCAACTTAGTTCAAATATTACAGATAATTATACAAATGATGTAATTTCAGAATCAATGTTTAATTATCGTAAGAATATCGTTCAGTTGGTAGAGATTTTTCGCTTGGGTGTTTACAACAGTAATGTTGTTTTTGAAAATAAAGTAGAAGATGGTTTGCCAACTTTTTTGATAGGTGATAAACGAAAACTTAATCAAATATTAAGTGTATATCTTGAAAATGCAATAAAATATACCGGAAATGGTTTTATAAAAGTAAACACGCAATTGGTTGAAAGAACAGCTACTCAAGTACGTTTTAGAGTTAGTGTTGAAGATACCGGAAAAGGTATCGATAAATATACCAAGGCTTTAATTTTTAAGGATGAGTTTATTGGAGATAGTAATATAAATGGAGAAGAAACGGGTTTTGGCTTATTTATTGCAAAAAGTTTAGCTAAAGTCTTAAATGCTGAAATAGGTTTTGAAAGCGAAGAAAATGTCGGCTCTAAATTTTGGCTTGAATTAACTTTAAATATTGGTTATCACGATAAGGTTTCTCAAATGCATGCGGTAAGAAAACAGCGTAAATCCAAAAAGAATTTACCGTTTGAGGGTAATAGAGCATTATTGATTTTTGATGATAATATTGAACGTAATATTTTAAACCAAATTTTAATAAAAAAAGGTATTCAAACTCATATAAAACTGAATCACGAATTTTTTGGCGATATTGAAGGAAAATTCGATTTTGTATTTTTAAACTTAGAATTAACTGGGGGTGAGGAATTAAACGGCTTCAAGTTGTTTAAAGATGCCATGGATGCTAAAAACGATTTTGCGCCTATTGTTTATATTGCTTGTGTAGATGCTACCATAGATACTATAATAGAAGAATATAGAAGAACGGGAGTTGATTATTTTATTAATAAAAGCTTTAATATTGACGATATTGACCGACTTTTTGAGGATTTAAAATAAATTAATTCACTTATCGGTTTAAACCTACATTTATTTTAATTTTGCAGAATGAAGCGTTTAAAATACTCACAATTCATATTGTTGTTATTTCCTTTGTTTTTTCTCTTGCCATCTAATGTTTTGGCAGATGATAAAGATAACGAAGGTGAGTTTGGCGCAATAATTATCCCTATAGATTCTATAAAAAAATACGACAGTACTTCTTTTTGGCGTCTTGTTGGACGAACCCGATTAAATATAAGTACTATAGTGCTTTCTAACTGGTCTGATGGAGGAGAAAGTTCGTTAATAGGAGCAGGTTCTTTTGATTTAACTGCTATTTATCAAAAAGGAAAGATAAAGTTTGAAAATAACTTTAGATCGGCAATAGGGATTCAAGTTTTTCAGTATTCAAACATGAAAAAAACAGATGATAAACTTGAACTATCATCTATTTTAGGTATCCAGTTCTCTGAGAAATGGTTTTATAGTTTTAATACTAACTTCTCATCTCAATATTATAAAGGCTATAAATATCCTAATGATACTGTAGTAGTGTCGGATTTTTTATCCCCGGGATATTTAACGGTTTCTTTGGGTTTGGAGTATAAACCGCTCAAAAATTTATCTATATACGCTTCGCCACTTGCCGGAAAAATAACATTTGTTAATAATCAGGATTTGGCTAACGAAGGTAAATATGGTGTAGTGGCTGCTGTTAGAGATTCTTTAGGAAATATTCTAATTGAAGGAGAAAAGCGAAAGTCGGAATTAGGAATTAGTATTATTGCTAAATACAAAGGGAAGATTAATAAAAATCTTGATCTGAATACTAAGTTGATGCTCTATAATAATTATTTTGATCCGGTAAAATCTAACCGCTGGAATATTGATGTTAATTGGGAGACGTGGTTCGATATAATAATTAACAGATTTTTTGTTGCAAGTGCTTATTTTCATGTTATTTACGATCATGACATTAAAATTCCTGTTTTTGATATGGTTGATGGTAATCGTATTAAGGTAGGGGAGACTATCAATTTGCAGCTGAAACAAAATTATGGGTTGGGTATTGCTTTTAAATTTTAATCCGCAGCTGTATTTTTACTTCTGATTTTGTTGAACCTTCTATTTCATCTAATCCACTACCAATATTTTTGTTTTTTGGATAATAACTCAAACTGTATCTTAACCACAGTTTTGTTTTTTGTGATATTTTATAGTTTATCAGTTGATAAAATCTAATACCTTGACCAAAATAAGCAGGAATACTAAAAGCATAAAGCACATCATTTTCGTAAGCATAAATAGCAGACGAAAAACTATCGGTATTAAAAATGGCAAAACGTGTATTACTTCCAAATTTTTGATTAATAGATTGATAACTAACGTCTTGTAAAAGCATAAACCCTAAGCTTATATCCGAATTTTTATCAGTAAATTTTGATATTTCTACTCTATTTTTAAGTTCAAACCTATTGTTGAGTTTATAATTTATCTGATACTGTAAACCCGAGCGTGTTTCCTTATGGAGATAATTAACCTCGCTTACAGTTGGGGATTGAGTGTTGACTTCTTTTTGTTTGTATTTGAATTTAAGATACATTCTAATATTTTTATTGTAATCGTAGTACAATTTAGCTCTATATTCTACACCCTGCGAAGGGCTATCTTGTTCGTATTTTAGCCAAGGAAATGAAAAGAAATCGGCATAGGCTTGAAGGCTTAATTTTTTGCTTAGTAAAATTTGTGTTCCGACAAAAAAACCTTTTTCGTTATTTACATTACTGTTTTCGGCAAGTGATGAAGCATATAAACTATGGTAGTTCTTTTCATAATTTCTGTATAGTAAAGAAAGTTTTACGCGGGAATTAAAAGGTAAACTTATTCCGCTGATTATTGCTTTTCCTCCGGTTGAACTTAGTCCTACTTCACCATAAAAGTGTGCTTTCCATATTTTAAATGCATAATCTAAACCGTAATTTGTTAAATTATTTCCTCTAAAATCGAAAATATTTTCTAATGTATTATCGCTTATCAGGTCTTTTGATAATTTGGTATTATAAGCTGTAATACCGATAGTAAAAGCATTTAATGTGTATTTGAATCGTCCTCCAAAAGTCTGAATATCAACGATATCTTTTTTACTCATTTCTAATACCGTTCGGTGTAAACCGGTATATAGAAGCGTAGAAATGTATTCATTTCCATTCTCATCAATTTGCAAAGTAGCGTCTTGTTTGTTTTTTGAATAAAAGAAAACTGTTGACCACTGTCTTTTTCCAATATGAATTGCTGCTCCTCGTAAAAAACCATTTTCATTTGATGAGGTATTGGGTTTAATAAAGCTTTCAAATCGTTTTAGTTGTACGGCATCTACACTTTTTCCAAACGAAAGTCCTGTCCATAAAGTTAAGCCTTGTCCAAAAAGTAAATGATAATCGCCTATGACAAATTGCTTTATTAAACCTAAATTTTGTCCGTAAATATGAAAAGATGAAAAATCAAATCCTCGCTGAAAATAATTTTCAACTTCTGCTTGAAGGTTTTCGTTTTTTGGTTCTTCTATAAATAGTTCGCCTGCATCTTTTTCGGCAGTAAATCCCCATTGAAATTGTTTTGAATAATTATATTTATATTTTAGATAATACTTATCGGCATTTCCTAAATAATATGAATTTTGATTGCTGCCATCTTCAAAATTTTCAAATCCTTTTTGCTTTTCTAATATTCTTTGATAGCGAAGAAAAATATCGTGATGGCCGTATTTACTTAGTTGTCGGATGTTTGGAATATTGATTTTTTCTACCGGTTTAGCTTCTATAAATGGCCGAATTATTTCTATATTTTCTTTTGTAAATCCATCAATAAGCAGAAGCTCATATATTGATAAGAGAGAACCATTTTCCTGAATGTAACTTTTCAGATTTTCCAGTTGATATTCATCTAAAAGAAATAAGTTGTGAAGCTGATTTATATTTTCGGAATTTATATTTATAGGATGATTTTCAAGTGTTTCAAGTTCTTCAATGAGTTCGCTATAATCCAAAATAACATCTTGATTTTCGCTTAGATTTTCTAGTGTTTGTTGTATGGTTTCGCTTTGCGAAAAGAGTAATGTGGGGAAGAATAATCCCAGTAAAAAAATATACAGTTTTAAATCACTAAAAGTCATTTAAGAAATTATTTTATCAGATAATACATGCCAATTTTCGGCGAAAAGCCAAGAGTTTGATGATAACTGCTTCCAAAATCAATATTAAACCCGTTAAGGTTAAACCCAACTCCAAAGCTGAATAGGTTAGGGTTAGTTGAAAGCCCGCCTCTAACAAAAATATTATCAATTAAATGATATTCCATTCCAACTTTAAATATTCCATGCGCATAAATACTTTGTTCATATTCGGCAAGAATAAGTATGTCAGATTCAATCCTATAAGCGGTAGTTAGCTTTAAGATGGCAGGGGTTATCTCAGGATTTACCTTTCCTAATTTTACCATAAACGGATTATAGATATGTGTGGCAATTTGTAAGTCTTTGCTGAGGTTTGCCAATAAGCCAATTTCAAATGTTACGGCTTGAGCATTACCATATTCATTTCCAATGTTCAGCGATAAGTAATCTATTTGTATGCCAACTGAAAATATTTTACCCAAAGATTTGCCATAAGCCAAACCGATTTTTTGTTCGTGGTAATCGCTATAACCAAAGTAAGATAAACTCAGGCCGAAGGTTCCGCTATTTGTTGGAATAAGGAAACCGCCCGATTTCAGACTTAAATTTTTATCTAAACCCAAATAACTATCGTAAGCAAAGCCTGCCGCCCAATTTGTTTGATATGCCAAACCCGCTTGATTGTTAAAGACTGACCAAAAGTCGGCAGGTAATAAGCTAATCCCACCCATAGAAAGAGCTTTAGCACCTACAGCTTGATTTGGTTGAAGTGCGTGTAAAGGAAGGTTGAAAAATAATAAGAAGAGGATTGCGCTAAAATACCTCATGGATTAAATGCTTATATTTTCAGGTAAATATATTGATAAATATTTTATTATCAAATAATTGGATGTAATTTTTTTGAATGGAGAGTTATGAAAATAACAATAATATTAAATTTTTTGACGCAATTAAAACAGAATAATAATCGTAATAGTATTTAAGAGTATAAGAAAGATTTTATCTGTATTTATGATAATTCTTCTTTTTATAGTGCTACTTTTAATCTTCTATATCAACAGCGACAAAATCCATTTTAATTTTTGAGTTTTTCCATTTCCCGCTTTTGTAGTAGATATATGAAATAATCATTCCGACTGACCATCCAATAGGAATTCCCCACCATATTCCGGTTCTTCCAATAGTATCGGATAAAATCCAAGAAACAGGAATTCTAACGCCCCAGAGTGCAATTAGAGTAATAAACATTGGAATTAATGTTGCTCCGGCACCGCGTAAAGTCCCACTAAGAATAAACATGGTTGAGAAAATAATATAAAAAGGTGCTACTATATACATATATTCAACACCAATATCTATTACTGCTTTATCGGTTGTAAAAACTTGAATTATTAGACGTGGTGCCAAAAGAAATAAAATACTTACCAAAATGGAAATACTACTAGTCATTATAAGAGAACTTCTGTAGCCTTTTTTAACACGCTCTAATTGGTTTGCTCCAATATTTTGTCCGACAAAAGGAGCAATAGCAGCGGCAAAGCTCATCGATAACATTAGGGGGATAGATTCTATTCTGAGGGCAATACTGTATGCTGCTACAACATCGGTACCAAAGCTATTTACTATTCCAAATAAAGTAATCATTCCAAAAGAAACTATGGTTTGTTGAAACCCGGTTGGTAAACCTACTTTCACGCTTTGTTTAAATATCTTTTTATCAAAACGAAGACGGCTAAACCTAAGACTAATAAGTTCATGCGTTTTGTTTAAGTAAATAATTGCTGTAAAAAACGCACCTCCTTGGGCAATAATAGTTCCTAAAGCGGCTCCTTTAACACCCATTCCTAACTCAACAATAAATATCCAGTCGAGAAAAATATTAGTTATAGTGGCTATTAGGGTAAAATAAAAAGGTGTTTTAGAATCACCTAAACCTCTTAAAATTGCATTTGTACCTGCAAATCCAAAGAAGAGGACAGTTCCTAACATATAAACTTGTATATAGTCAATGGCTTCAGGAATTACGTCGTCGGGTAAATGTGTTAGTTTAAAAATATAAGGTGCAATAAAGATTCCTAATACGGTTAATAATAGTCCGCCAACAAACATAAAGATATACATTGTATCAATGGCCTTTTTAACAGATTCGATGCGTTTTGCGCCTAAATATTGAGCTATGACAACTGTAGATCCTGACCCAATACCAATAACAAAGGAAATTAATGCGAAAATGAGAGGAAAAGATGCTCCAATAGCTGCAAGACCTTGCTTTCCAACAAAATGCCCTATAAATATACTATCAACAATACTATATAATTGTTGTAAAAGACTACTGAAAACAATAGGTAAGGCAAAGTATAATATTTGTTTTGAAATTTTGCCCTTAGTAAAATCTTTCATTATTAGTTTTGTAGTGTGGTTTATGTTTTTTTATTGAGTACTAAATTGATTATCTTAGCAACTAATTCATAAGGTAGAGCAAAGATGCAAAAATATTTAATGCAACACGATTTAAAAGCTTTTACAATACTACTTCCTCGAAATTTTAAGGTAAATAATCAATCTTATAATTTATTGGAAAAAGATTTTTCTATTCGTGCCGAAAATGTTTTTGTAAATCATTTTGCTAAGTTTATCATTACTAATGATGTAGAGAATTTGCCTGTTTTCAATTTTCTATCTGTCTTTTATAATGTTAAATTAGTAGAAGAAACAGATGCAATTTTGAAGTTTAATTTAGTTTTAAACGATTCTCTCAATAAAACTATGTGGCTGAGATTGAAGCATACTGTCTTTAATCAATACAATGCACTTATTGGATTTTCTGATGTTTTAACAGAGGTTGAAGTTTTAGACGATGACGATAAATTATTAATTCAACGAATTAATAAAAATGCGCGTGAAATGTTTAAAAACACTAAACTTCTTATGGAGTTTGAACAGATAAAGGATTTTAATTTTGAACTAAAATCTCGTTCAGTTTCTCCTCAGGAATATGTGTTATCTTATTTGCGGCACATGCCTGATATATTTGAGAGTATTACATTAAAATATAATTCTTTAGATTTTGAAAATATTACTTTAAATATAGATAATGAATGTTTTAAAACGTCTTTAGATTTGTTGTTCTATTCACTAAAGGAGATAATTGATTTATCAAAGATTAACCTTGAACTTGAGCTTAAAGATTATTGTATTCTGAGATTGGATTATAATAGTGATACTTTTAATGATAACGAATTTATTTATGAGCTTCAGCTAATTAATGATTTTTACCAAGGTGGTATTGATATGAAACATCTTAGTAGTCGGATGTTTTATTTAATTTATACCCGATTAATAGTTGAAAAATTGGGAGGTGAGTTTACAATAACAATTGATAAATTATCAAATTATAGATTATTAGTCGAGTGGATTTTTCCTTTTATCGAAGAGAAAAATATAAGTGACTCAAAGCTTGAAGCAGATCAATCAGTTGATAAAAACGAAAAGAAAACCTTAGCTATTGAGAATAAAATAAAGTACCCTTTAGAATTAAGGAGAGAAATAGCACACCATTTTTCTGTTATTGATGGTGTATTTGTGTTGGATGATTGGAAAGCATTTGCTAACAGATTGGATATACTAATTGTAAAATATAATCCCACCGAAGTGAAAGAACTTAAACAAATTGTTGAGAATATTTATATAGCTGTTAAAGGCTTTGATATTACCGCTTTACAGCTGATAATGAATAAAATAAGGCAAATTAGTAAAATGGAATAAAAAAACGTAACTTTGTGAATATAGATGCAAATTAACCTAATCAATATAGCCACATCAGAACAAATTAAGAAAATAGATAATGAAAAAAACTCCTCTCATTTTACTTGTTGATGACACTCCTCAGAATATTCAGGTGCTTGGTGCTATTTTAAAAAATCAGGGCTATTCCTTTGCTTTAACTACAAGCGGAAAAGAAACATATCAACTTTTAAAAAAAGTTACCCCCGATATTATTTTACTAGATGTTATGCTTCCGGATGAAGATGGTTTTTCAATCTGTGATAATTTGAAAAAGCAAGAGGCTACAGCAGATATTCCAATACTGTTTTTAACAGCTAAAAATGAAACTGCTGATAAAATACAAGGATTTAAAGTAGGAGCTGTTGATTATATTACCAAGCCTTTTGAAGAATTGGAAGTAATAGAAAGGGTTAAGAATCATTTAAGAGCAAAGCTTGATCGCGATCAGATTAAGTCTTATAATAATGAGTTGGAGGAAATTGTAGACCAAAGAACCAATGAATTATTAAAAAAAGAACGAGAAACTATTTTAGCACAGTTTATTCAGGGTGTTGTTCATAATATACGAGGTCCAATTTCCAGTGCTTTAGCTGCTTCCGACTTAATTCAAGCTATGCGAGAAGATTTGAATGTAAAAATTGATGCCGGAATAGAAAAGTCAGAGTTGAAAAATCACCTATCAGAAGTTTGGGAAATTTTGGAACTTAATAATGAGGTTTTAAAAAAAATGGCAGGTAATTTAGAATCCATGCTCCGCAAAAGTCGTACCGACAAAATTCAGGAAAATGATGTCTATGATCTTAATGAAATGATTAAGCAAGAATTAGAGTTTTTGGATGTGGATTTAAAATTTAAGAATAAAGTAGAAAAGAAAATTGTTTTGTCTGATAAAAAGTTAGCTGTTTTTGTTGCTCTTGGTGATATTGCACAAGTTTTTGAGAATCTGATTAAAAATGCTATGGATGCTATGTTTGAAAAGGATAATCCATGCATATCCATAGAAACAGGGAGCACTAATGGATTTCATTGGTTTTCAGTTAAAGATAATGGTGATGGTATCCCTGATAGTATTATACGTAAGATTTTTGATCCTTTTTTTACGACTAAGCCATTGAAATCTGATCCTGACGCTATTAATCCCACACCTATTGGAACAGGTATTGGACTGCAGTTTTGTAAAAAAACTATAGAATCTTATAATGGTAAAATTGAAGTAGAAGAGGGGAGAAGCAAAGGAGCAAAATTTACTGTTTACTTGCCGGCTTTTATTTGATTTGGTTTAAAAATGTCTTTTGTGTACATCGTATGTTTGACTGTCAACAAAAGATTTTATTTTTTTTGCTAACATTATGAAAATTTTCAAATCTTGTTTCTTAAACCAATTTAAAGCTATTTCGGTACCTCGAGAAGCATCTGCCAAACGGATAAGGAATATAAAATTGTGTTTTTTTAGCCAAATAATTGCTTTAACATCTCCGTGAATTGCAGCATCAAAAGCAGCAAATTGAGGGAATTTTTTTTGAATCAAAATCTGATTACTAACCTCTCCTCCTCTTAACGATTTTGATAAAAGGGCTAACTCCGAATAGCCATTTTTTAATAGCCATTCAAATAAATCCTCATTACCTCCTACAGCCTCAGTAAAAGCCAGTAATATTTTAGTAGGGTATGTTTCTAATCGTCCGCGTTGCATAACTCTTATTTTGAAAATTTACTCATATCTAATTTACCAAATGTTTTTTTTCCGCGAATAAAATGTTCGTATGCAATATTTTTCTCATAAATTCCTGAAACAGGTTTTTGTTTTAAAGATTTTCTTTTTTTTCTAAGCGCGGAAAGGTGACTGTAGAAATACATATGAGCTCTAAAAACAGCGGCTAAATCTTTATATCCACCATCAAGCAAAAACTTTATGGCTGCAATTCCGTCGAGAATTAGGCGTGATAAAAAAGTGGACAATAATTTATTCTTAGGAATATTTTTATAAAGCAGGCAAAAGTTATTTCTGAAGTTAAGGTAAGTTTTTTGCGGGTTATTTTTCGGGAGAGTTCCTCCACCAATGTGATAAACAGTAGATTCGGGATGATATATTATTTTATAATTTTCGTTTTTTGCACGCCAGCAGAAGTCTATCTCTTCCATATGAGCAAAGAAATCTTCATCAAATCCATCTAGCTTATGAAATACTTCCGACTTAACAAATAAACAAGCACCACTTGCCCAAAATACCTCTTGAATGTTATCAAACTGACCAGTATCTTTTTCTATTTCTTGAAAAATACGACCACGACAAAATGGGTAACCTAAATGATCGATATAGCCTCCGCCTGCACCCGCGTATTCAAAATTATCACGTTGATGCCAGGATTTAATTTTAGGTTGGCAAGCCGCAACTTCAGGATTCTTTTCGAGATAATTAATAATGGGTTCTATCCAATTTTCGGTAACTTCAATATCTGAATTAAGCAGAACATAATATTTGGCGTCTATTCGTTTAAGAGCTTCGTTATAGCCTTTAGCATATCCATAATTTTCCTTCAACTCTATTAATTCAACTTCTGGAAAGTTAGCTTTCATAAATTCAATGGAGTCATCAGAAGAGTTGTTATCGGCAATATAAACTTTTGCTGAATCTGGATTAAATTTTAGAACAAAAGGAAGAAAATCTTGTAGAAATTTTCTTCCATTCCAATTAAGAATAACAATAGCTGTTTGTGAAGCCATATTTTATTTAAGTTGAAAGGCGAAAGTACGAAAAAACAGTTTTTATCTTATCTTCCTTTAAGAATATTCTTATTTTCTTTTACTTATTTGTGAATTAACACACTTTAAATTTGCTGGGTCTAATCTCTAAATTATTGAATCAAAACCATATAATTATAAGTTTTAAAAATAATCGAAAATTCGTTTGAGAATATAAAAAAAAATGTACTTTTGCAGCGGAGAATTGGCAGAGTGGTCGAATGCGGCGGTCTTGAAAACCGTTGAGGGTCACACCTCCGGGGGTTCGAATCCCTCATTCTCCGCAAAATGAAAGCCCTACATTTATGTGGGGCTTTTTTTAGGTCAAAATTTCCAACTTTGTTTCGATCCCGAACATTTCAGTTTAAGGCAAAAAAAAGCCCCAAATCCAGAGGAAAAGGGGCGATTTTAAAAAAGGGAGGCGACGACTTACTCTCCCACCTGTTAGGGCAGTACCAGCAGCGCAGGCAGGCTTAACTTCTCTGTTCGGAATGGGAAGAGGTGAACCCTACCGCCATAGTCACCAAAAGCTCTTAATCAAGCGTGAGCTTGATATAATGTCTTTTTAAATAACAAAGGCATAGAGAGAGAAAACGTATAAAAAATAGTAATAAATGCAGATAGAGTAAAGATAGAAAGTTACGGGTAATTAGTACTGCTCAGCTATGATGTTACCACCTATACACTTGCAGCCTATCAACGTGGTAGTCTTCCACGACCCTTAAAAG
>JAGGWH010000019.1 GCA_021157585.1 Bacteroidales bacterium
AAAGTTGAAAATACAAGTCTATTTAATTTTCCTCCTGAATTTATGGCAGAAATTGTAGGTGGAAATACAAGGCGTTTGAATAGCGAATGGGTACACTACTTTTTTAAGCATAGCAATAATCAAATAGAATATGATTATTTGGTGTTTGTCAAAATCAAAAATGTTCAGGTTTCACCTGATGATGTGAAAAGTATTGACCGTGTTTTTAAGAAGAATGTGGAAGATGGTTTTGAATATGTTTTGGATGCACGTGGAAATGTGAAAAAAGATACTGCAGGAAACGATATCAAAAAAATCAAATACAAAGCTTTGCAATGTGCATTAGTAGAAACTATTCAACATAAAGAAGCTCGATTTACAGGCGAAGTTGAATTTTTTGAATTGAATCCAGTGGAGCGTTTAATCGGACAGAAACCTTTTGGAACAGAAACTGTTTTCCATCACGTTTCGGCACGTGCTATTGGCGATGTGAGGGCTTTGGATACTGAGGCAAAAGAGCTTATCAATAGCAAGCAAATTCCTTTTCCTACGGATGAAGAACTTATTTTTAATAATGCTATGCGAATTCAAGAGGCCATTCATCGTATTTTACGCTCGAATCAGGTTTATTTTAAATAGATTTTAGTTTTTTGTAATTATTAGAATTAATACTTTTCTTTGTGTAGCTCAGTGGTTCTTTGGGTTTCTTTGTGTGATAGCTATTACACAGAGGATAACAAAGTAGACGCAGAGTGTCACAAAGATTTTCATATAAATGAAGAATATAATGAGACTACATAGAAATATTGTACAAGCTGTAATTGATGGTTTAGAAGAAATTTTCGGAAACGGAGCTTTGGCTGATCGCGTTGTGAAAAAACAGATTAAAAGCGATAGGCGTTGGGGATCAAGAGATCGGCGATTTATTGCGGAGAGTATTTATGATATTGTGCGCTGGTGGCGCTGGTATTTGGTGATTGGCGATATTGAAGAGCAAGACACTGAGCGCTATACAAAGGTTGTGGGTGTTTATTTGCGGAATAAAGGAGTGGAATTCCCAGAATGGTTTGTCCCAGAAATCCCTGATGGGAAAACAATAGAAAGCAATAAAGAAAAATACAGCAGTGAGTTGAAATATTCTGCTTCAATTCCAGATTGGTTAAATGAATTGGGAAAAAAAGAATTGGGTACTAATTGGGAGAAAGAAATAAACGCTTTAAATCAAATGGCCGATGTCGTTTTACGTGTAAATACATTAAAAATTGAGAAAAAGAAACTGATTCTGCTTTTGAAAAAAGAAGGAGTAGAAGTTGAAGAAATTCCTGATTTTCCGGATGCTTTAGTTTTGGAAAAACGACGGGATTTAAGTCAGTTAAAAACGTTTAGAAATGGTTTCTTTGAGGTGCAAGATGCTTCATCGCAATTAGTTGCGCCATTTGCGCAGGTAAAATCCGGAATGACGGTTATTGATGCTTGTGCGGGAGCAGGAGGGAAGTCTTTGCATTTAGCTGCTCAAATGGAAAATAGAGGCAAGCTGTATTCGATGGATATTGAAGAGGGAAAACTCATTGAGCTCGACAAAAGAATTAAACGTGCGGGCTGTAGAATAATAACGCCACTTTTGATTCAAGAGCAAGATTTGAATGAGTTAAGTGCTCGTGCTGATGTCTTGTTGATAGATGCTCCTTGCAGCGGTCTGGGTGTAATGCGCCGTAAAGCCGATACCAAATGGAAACTTAGTTTGGAAAAGATTGAAGAGTATAAAAAAATGCAAGAGCAAATTTTGGATGACTATCATCTGATGCTTAAAGCAGGTGGTGCATTGGTGTACGTAACTTGCTCTATTTTGCCTTCGGAAAATGAAAAGCAAGTAGAGCATTTTCTTGCTAAAAACGAAGGTAAGTATAGCCTAGAAGAAGAACGGAAAGTGATGCCTAGCGAAGGTTTTGACGGATTTTATATGGCTAGGTTGCGGAAGAAAAATTAGATTTGTTATTTATATTTTACCACGAAGACACGAAGACACGAAGACACGAAGACACAGAGCATAAAGATAATATAGGGATGTATAGCTAATTAATTCAATAAATCAACAGCAGTTTTAAGTTGAAGCAAAGCTTTCTCCAAAAGCGCGTGTGGACAAGCTACATTCATGCGCATAAAGCCTGATCCGTTTTCACCAAAGATATTCCCAGAATTAAGACCGATTCCTGCTTTGTGAACTAAGAATTCTTTTAGTTCTTCGTCGCTCATCTCAAGCGCTTTAAAATTGAGCCAAAGCAAATAAGTGCCTTCTGGTTTAAGGAAATGAATTTGAGGAATATTTTTCTTCAGGAAAGAAAAAACGAAATCAATATTTCCCTCTGTATATTCTAACATCTGCTCACGCCAATCATTCCCATAATTGTATGCGGCTTCTGTGGCAACATTGCCGAATAAATTTCCTTGAAAAAGATGAAAGCTATTCAGTATGGCGTTATATTTTTTACGTAGGTTTTCATTTTCAATGATGACAAAAGAAGTACTCAGCCCTGCTATATTAAAGGTTTTGCTTGGAGCCATAAAGGTGAGTGTTTGCTGTTTTGCTTTTTCTGAAATGGAAGCAATCGGAATATGTTTGTGGGGTGCAAATACCAGATCGGCATGAATTTCATCACTCACAATTATTATATCATTTGCTGCGCAAATATCCACAAGCTCTTCTAATTCTTCTTTTTTCCATACACGACCAACAGGATTATGTGGACTGCTTAATAAAATCATTTTTGTTTGGGAATCGATTTTTGATTTTAAATCCTCAAAATCCATTTCGTAATAGCCATCATTTTCTTTTAAAGGATTGATGACCATCTCTCTTTCATTTCCTTCAATACTGATGAAAAAAGGAAAATAAACAGGTGTTTGAACAATGATTTTATCGCCTGGTTTTGTTAATGCCAAAATGCTTAATACAAGTCCGGGAACTACGCCTGGACTGAAACTAATATTGATCTTTGGAATTTTCCAAGCGTGATTTTTACTGAGCCATTTTTGAATAGAAGTATTATAGCCATCAGGTTTTAAAGTGTATCCATAGATTTCATGTTTCGCTCTTTCAGCAATGGCTTTTTGTACGCATTCTGGACTGGCAAAATCCATATCGGCAACCCACAAAGGGATTATATCGGCTTTGCCGAAATAAATTTTTCTTAGGTCGTATTTTACTGAATTTGAATCGCTTCGGTCAATAGGTTGGTCAAAATTATATTTCATTTCTTGTTTTGCTTAATCTTTTCGTAATTGCTAATAAAATCGAAAAGTTGATTGCTTTTAATTTGCTTTGCGATAATGGTTTTGTTTTTATCGAGGACAAAGATAAAAGGAGTGGAGTAAACATTGTATAATTCGTGGAAATTTTGAGTGTAGCTTCGTGGCCCATTTACATTAATCCAATTCAGTTTATGCTCATTAATATAAGTTCTCATGGTCTGCATATTTGTGTCGGCACAAACGGCAAAAACCTCCAAGTCCATTTTTTCTTTATTCTGTTTGTAGAACTCTAAAAGCTTTGGCGTTTCCACTTTACAGTGCCCACATTTTGGATCCCAGAAATAAAGTATAGTATAGTTTTTATCAATAGAATACATAGATATTGGACTTAAATCTAAATTTTGCATAACGAGATTTGGTCCTTTTTTTCCTATAAGGGAATTACTGCGTTTTTTTGCTTCTGTAAGAATGTTTTTTAATACTTCCGCATTAAGCCAGGGTGCTTTTCCTTTTGCATAATAGTTATTTGCAAAATGAACTAAAATAGCATCATAACCCATACGATGCGATTGATCGAATTTAAGTGTTAAATGCCATAAACTATATTCATATAATTTTGATTTTTCGTCGAGGCGATTTAAAAACGCGTCTATTTCTTTTATCAGACTATCAGGTGCCGGATGTGCAACAGCATTAAAATAATATTCGAGTTTATTGTGAAAAACAGGAGTCCGGATAAGTCTGTCATCATTAAAATCCATATAATCCCAATAATGCTTTTTGTAGTTTTTAAAAGCCAAAATAGAATCTTCTTTTGAAATAATGATTGATTTATTTGTCTCAGGGCTTTTCATAGCAAGAAAAAAGTGGGAGATAAAAGCTTTAGGATAAGCTTCAATTATAGCCTCTTTATAGTCAACAATATCTGAGTTTAGCTCTTCAATTTTTTTATTGAGAATGGCTATGGAATCGTTATTGTGATTTAAGTTTTTAATCTGATGTTGATAGCTTTTAAGTTGTTTGAATTGTATGTTTGAATGGGCGAGGTAATCAAAAAATAAAGAGTTTTCATTGGAGCCTTTCACCTTCATTTCTTCAATTAGATTCTTCATATCAGAATCAAATTTTAGGTGCTGACTATCAGAGATTAAGAATTCAAAAATTGTATTTTTCTCTTGTCCTACAATAATATAAATGCCGCCATCTAAATGTTTTTTGCCTTCGAATAGATAATTGTTTTTTCCTTTTCTTACGGTCGTATCAACTAAAAAAGTTTTATCTCCATAATAGTTTGCGAGATATAGAACACTATCTTCTACGCCTTTAATTTTTAGTTCTATCTTATAGCTCTTCTTGTTCTGAGCCGAAAGAGTTAGAACGGAAAAGATAAATAGAAAAATAAATAAGCGTTTCATCATAATGATTTTAATGTGTTGCTAAATGAAATTTTTTTTCTCCGGCAAGGATTTTAATATTTAAGAAATTTTCGGGCGGTGGAATTACGCATGACCATCTGTCGTCGTAAGCGCAATAAGGATTATAAGCCAAATTAAAATCTACGGTTATTTTCTTTGTTTTGGGGATAAGGATATCGATATATCTGCCTCCACCATAGGATTCTTTGGCGCTGGTTAAATCCTGAAAAGGAAGAAATAGATACTGATTATAAGCCGTGTCATCAATGTAATCCATATCTTGAAAAGCACCCAAAGTAAATTCTTTGTTTTTAAGAGTAAAATGGAAATTACCATATTTTCGATAAGTGGGAGCTCGATCGGTAGATGTTGCCATAACAAAAGGTTTTTCTTCAGGAGTTTGTTCAAAAGTTCCTTCAACACAGAAATCAGGGTCTATATCAAAATAATCTAAACCGTTAAATTCAGCTAAATGAATTGGGTTTAATGGACTTTTTAAGGAGTCGCTGTATTCTCGATTTTTTTCACTCCTTTGTTGCTCAATTTTAGCAATGTAGATTTTAGCTTCTTCGTTTTGGCACGATATGCTAAAGATGTTTAAAAGTATAAATAGATAGTAAATTTTCAAATGCCTCATTATTGGTTTTATGATGTTGGTAATGTAAAAGTAAATAAGCTTCCTTTTCCGGGTTTACTTTCAACCCAAATTAAGCCGTTATTTTGTTGAATAAAATCCTTTGCAAGTAAAAGTCCAAGTCCGGATCCGGTTTCATTGGCTGTGCCTTTTGTGGTTTTATGTCCTTTATCTTCAAATATTCGTTTTAAATCGTCCGGTAGAATTCCTTTGCCATTGTCGGAAATAGAAAATTCTACCATATCATCTTTTTGTTGAGTGAGAATTACTATTTGACCATTTTCGTGAGTAAATTTTAGTGCGTTCGATAAGAGGTTTCTGATAACAGTTCCTATCATATTCGAATCGGCATATACATTTTTTTGACCTTTGAGTTCTAAACGGACATTGATATTTTTAAATTTAGCTTGATTTTTAAAAATTTCAAAAACGTCTTTGATAGCTTCATTAAGATCAAAAAATTCTGGGCTTTTGATAATATTACTGCTTTGTGTGCGAGACCAGATTAAGAGGTTGTCGAGTAATTCGTAAATGCTTTGGCTGGAGCTGTTTATCTCATTTGATATTTGAAAACGTTCTTCATCGTCCAAGGATTTCCATTGATCTATAATGAGATTAGAAAGACCCAAAACCGAATTAAATGGGTTTTTTAAATCGTGTCCGATAATAGATAAAAATTGCTCTTTAGTAGTGTTAGCCTCTTTTAATTTTTCATTTTGCTGACTTATTAAATTTGAAGCGTTCTTACTTTCTTTTACCTTATTTTGGTAGAAAAAGAAGATAACGGAGAGTGCAAGTAAAAATATAAAAGTAAAAAATCCGCTAATTTTTAAGTAGTTGTATTTTGTTTTTGTGAAAGTAAATTCTTGTTCTAAATTGGCATTTTTTTCTTCTAATAATTTTTGCTCAATAAAGTATTTTTCGTTCTCGTATTTATCTCTAATGGATTTAATTTGTTCCGATTGCTCAAAATTGTATAATTCACTATATGTTTTAAGGTATTTTTTTTGTGCTTTATAGGCTTCCTTCCAATTTTTTTGCTTTTCGTATACTTTTACAAAAGCTTGCTGAGTCATTAAAATAGTACGTTTATCGCCCAAAGCACTCCCTATTTCATAACCCCGTTTAATCTTATTTAATGCAATTTTAAACTTATTTATGTTTGAATAAGCAAGTCCTAAATTGATATTATTGTATGCCAACCCTTGTCTGTTTTGTATTGATTTATTGATTTTTTCTGCTTCTAAGTATAGCTTAATAGCCAAAGAATTATTCCCTCTTCCCATCTCTATTAAACCTAACTCATTAGTAACAATTGCTTGGCCTTTTATATCTTTATTATGTATATATTCAAGTTTTAGTTCACGTAAAAACCGTTCGGCTTCATCTAATTTTCCTTGCTCTTTCAGTATATCTGCTTTTAATTGTTTAATTACGGTTAATCCGATAGTATCGTTCAATTGAGTTTTAATTTTTTCCGCTTCATTAAAATAATACATGCTTTTTTCAAAGCTTTTTAGATGTCTATATAGGTTTCCTAAGTTTACCGATGTATATCCAATACCCTTAGTATTATTTTCTTTTTCAAATATTTTTTTTGCTTTTTCTATTGATTCAATTGCTTCGGGATAACTATTTGTTAATGTGTAGATTCCTCCAATATTATTGTAAGCGTAGGCTGTTTGAATTATGTTATCAGTTTTAATTGCCCATTTTAAAGCTTGCTTGTAAAGGTCTAAAGCATAATTATACTCTCCCTTATTGCGGTGTACAACCCCCAAATAATTAAAAGCTTGCGAATAATTCTTATCCAGCTTGTTAGCCTCAATGGTAGCAATGGCAGAATTTCCGTAAAACATGGCTTCTTCGGGATTTTGGTTCCGCAATATCCAACACAATTGCATGTCTAAATCAATTTTATTTTGGATATCCGTGCTTTTTTTTATTTCCGATTTAAGGCTGTCAATAATAATATTATTCTGTGATAGAATATTTAAGCTTATTAAAGGGGATAGAAAAATGAGTAGATATATTGCTTTAATTTTCACTTGTTTTAAATTGGGATTAAATATAAAAATAATAATGCTCTAAAATAGCTAATTTTAGTAAGCTACATAAAAAAGAACACATAAAAATAGCCAATTGCTTCGGTAATTATAGTTCGGGAGCCTTTACTTGTTTCCCACCATTTTTCAGGATCAAAACGTTGATCGCGTAAGGCGATAATCCCTATTTCTTTATCAGGCAACGCTTTCTGAAACAAAAACCATGTTCTTTTACTGTGTGCACCTAAAGAAACGAGGTTGAAATTCTTTATATTCGGATAGTTAATATCAATAAATTTCTTTAATGCTAAAGCCGATTGATAGGTTCGCTTTTTTAAAACATGCTTGCGTGGAACAGCAAAAACTTTTGTACTGTCGGCACCTAATTTTATTAAAATATTTTTTGCTAAATCGGCAGTACTTATAAAGTTTGTTGCTAAATATCCAATGTCTAAGGGCCCGCCTGTAGTGATAATAATTTCATAATCGCCTGTTGCATAAATATTATAAGCTTCCTCAAGAGCAAAGTCATCCATCCAACCTTCTACTACCAATACTTTTGTACTAATGGTTTTGTTGGGAGAGAGGTAGTTATAGATATTTTCTCTTATATAGTAAGAAATAAGAAAGATTGTGAATAAGATGATTAGTAAACCAAACCAGCTTATTCTGTAACATTCCTTTTTTTTAAAGAGTTTGGGAAGTTGCATAAAAAATGTATTTTGCACAAAATTAAGGTTAAATATACTCATTTTTATGGTTTTTTCTCATGCTGATTTTTCAAAAAATATTTTGAAAAAAGACGAAATGCAAGCTGATCCGTATCTGCAATTTTTAAATTGGATAGGTGATTACATACAATTAGGTGTTTCTAATAGCATTGCAGTAACTCTTTCAACAATTAATAAGGATGGTTTTCCGTCGAGTAGGATAGTGTATATCAGAGGATACGATTCTGATGGATTTGTGTTTTATACAAATTATAATAGTAATAAAGGTGAGGAAATTAGAACAAATAATAAGGTTTCTATATTATTTTATTGGCCGGAATTGGAAAGGCAAATTCGTGTTTGGGGTACGGTGGAGAAAGTTGAAGATAAAATATCTGAGGATTATTTTAAAGAACGCCCAAAAGAAAGTCAGGCGGGAGCTTGGATTTCTAGACAAAGCAAGGAGATTAAAGACCGAGTGAAATTGGAAAAGATGCATCAGACTTTTTTGCGGAATACAGGCGACAAAATTATTCCTCGTCCTAAGTTTTGGGGTGGTTACCGACTGAGACCAAATATGTTCGAATTCTGGCAAGGCAGAGAGAGTCGTTTACATGATCGTTTTCTTTATAAACAGATTGGAGATAGTTGGGAAATAAAGCGTTTAGCACCATAAGGTTTACTTATTGTTTTTTTAAAAAATAGACTTATATTTACCAAAAGTATTAATTATGCGAATTGGGATTGAAGGCCAACGACTGTTTAGGCTTGAAAAGCACGGTATGGATATTGTCGCTATTGAGCTTATTAAGCACCTTCAGGAAATAGATTCTGAAAATCAATATTTTATTTTTGTGAAAGATGGTGATGATGACGATTGGTACACTCCCTCTCGTAATTTTCATCTTGTTCGTACAAAAAAGGCAGCGTATCATATTTGGGAACAGTTTATTTTGCCGCGAGAAGTAATTCGTTATAAACTTGATATCCTACATTGTACAAGTAATACTGCACCGCTGTGGTTAACAACACCCTTGGTTTTAACTTTACACGATATTATTTATCTCGAGAATTTTCAGTTTGTATCCTATCAATCAACAATGTATCAATTGGTTGGTAATTTTTATCGACGTTGGGTAGTCCCCTCTATTCTTAAATCTTCAAAGCGTATAATAACCGTTTCTAATTCTGAAAAAGACATTATCTTAAAGAGTTATCCGGAACTTAACCATAAGTTATTTGTTATCTATAACTCTATGGCCGATGGTTTTTTGGATATTGATAAGTCGAGGTATCCCGAAATAAAAGAGAAGTATAATTTACCAAAGGAATATATTTTTGCTTTAGGAAATTCAAGTCCCAAGAAGAATCTTCCAAATGTTTTGAGAGCTTATATTATTTATCATAAAAGCTCTCCAAATCCTTTGCCTTTTATCTTAGCCGATGAACCACCATCTGATATATTTGGATTAATGGGAGTTCATATACCTAAAAATGTTGAAAAAGATATTCGTTTTATAGGCTATGTTAAGAATACGGACATCCCATTGATTTATGCTTTTAGCAAAATGTTTATTTATGCCAGCTTGCGCGAGTCTTTTGGAATTCCAATTTTAGAAGGAATGGCGGCGGGCGTTCCTGTAATCACTTCTAATGTGAGTTGTATGCCCGAGATTGCCAAAGATGCAGCCGCTTTGGTTGATCCTTTAAATCCTGAAGAAATTGCAGCAGCTATCAATCGGATTTTGAAGAATAGAATATATTCTAATCAGTTAATTATTAAAGGAAAAAAACGAATTGAGCATTTTGCTTGGATTATTTCTGCGGCCAAAGTACTGGAAATTTACAAAGTGCTTTATGAGGAGATTAAAGATAGGAAAACGAATCGCTTTATGCGGAAATTAGAGAATTACTTTATCCGACCTAGAAAAAAGAGCTAATTAATCCATAGCTTTTCTCAATCAAAACCATCAATACAAAACTCATAAATAGGATATCGAGGTATTTGCGCTTTAATTTTGTACTCCATCTTACACCCAAAGGACTACCAATTAATACGCCTACAGCTATGGGAATAATGCAAGACGGAATAATATAGCCAATTGTTTTAACACCATCAATGCTTTGTGGTGCTTGAGTGATTAAATTGTTCACCGTCATTGTTGTAGCACTTAGAAAAATCATAGCCAGAGAAATTACCTTGGCTTTAACTAAAGAAATCCTAAAACGTAAAGTGAGAATTGGGATAATAATAACTCCGCCGCCTAATCCGCTTAAAGCCGACACAAAACCTGCTATTCCTCCGCTAAAAATTCCTTCTGTTGTAGTAATTTTTC
>JAGGWH010000020.1 GCA_021157585.1 Bacteroidales bacterium
ACGGGGCTCACTTTAAAATTCGGGTGGATAGAAAATATTTTGTATTTTTATCACATGGATTTAGAAGTAGTATTAAATTATCTTTTACCTAAAGAAATGCTTGAGTATTTTGATTTGGTAAAAATAGAAAGAACCACGGAAGATGTTTTGTTATTACATTTGGATGAAAAGCCAATAAAGCCAACAGGACATACAGAAAAACAATTAGTATCAAAAGGTTTTGATGAGCCTGTACGAATTCAGGATTTTCCTATAAGGGATAAAACTGTTTACCTAAGAGTACGGCGACGTAAATGGATAGATAAAACAACAGGAAAAGTATATACCACTAATTGGGATTTAACAGCAAACGGTACAAGTTACACAAAAGAGTTTGCTGATTTTTTAAAAGGATTTCTTAGATAATTATCCTATTAGTAGTAACAGTTTAGAGAAATTTTATCATGTCAATGGTGATTATTTTGGTCAACAATACAAAGAATATTTAAGCGATTATAAGAATTGGGATCAAAAAGAACATGCTAAAGAATGGATGATTTTTCCTGAAAATATTGGGTGCCAATTAAGCATTGATGAAACAAGTTTATCAAATGGCGAATTATATACAATTTTAACCAATAAAGTCGGGAAGGGAAAGAAAGGCACAATTGTGGCTATGGCTGAAGGAACTGGTAGTGAAAAAATAATTGAAGTTATAGAACGGATACCTGAAAAAAACAGAAAACAAGTAAAAGAGGTTACTTTGGATATGGCAGGTTCAATGAATAAAATAATTATAAATTGTTTCCCAAAAGCAACAAAAGTTATTGATCGTTTTCATGTCCAGAAATTAGCTTACGATGCACTTCAAGAAATGCGAATTGCTCATAGATGGGATGCTATAAACGAAGAAACAAATGCTATAGAAAATGCGAGAACAGATGGCACAAAGTACATTCCTATTCTATTTTCAAATGGAGACTCTCGAAAACAATTATTGGCACGTAGTCGATATTTATTATTTAAATCTACCGAAAAATGGACAGAAAAACAGAAACAAAGAGCCCAAATTCTATTTGAACAATATCCTGATATAAAAAAGGCTTACAATCTAACACACCGTTTGAGAATGATATTTTCTCATACTAAAGAAAAGGGCGTAGCTTATACAAAACTGGCAAGATGGTTTAATGAAATTACAGAATCAGGATTTAAATCATTTAATACAATATCGGCAACTATTTATAGTCATTATCCAGAGATACTAAACTTCTTTGACAACAGAAGTACAAATGCTTCAGCAGAATCTTTTAATGCTAAGATAAAAGCTTTTCGTGCTACACAAAGAGGTGTGACAGATATATCATTCTTTTTATTCAGACTTGCTAAAATTTATGCGTAATCCACCCGAATTTTAAAGTGAGCCGAAACTATTTTATTATTAGATGTTTGTAGTTTTATGCCATACATTCTGTTTATTAGTTTTAAAGCTTCCGTTATAGAAAAATCAAGTTTATTTTTATTAATTATTCTTTCAAGTTCTTTGAAAATAAGATATGACATAAATGAAATACAAATATGAGTTTCAACTCTTTGTCTTAAACGATGAAATATTGGTCTAACTCTTAAATCAGTTTTTGATATTCTAAATGCTTTTTCAATTTTCCAAAGATTGTTATAACTATTGAGCACATCTTCACTACTAAGCTTAGTATTAGTGATATATCCTTTTAATCCATCCCATTTTGCATCATTTTTTAATTTTTCTTTGTCAATGCTTATTGTCATCTCACCTTTCATCTTCAGATATTTATTGTAACCTCTATTATTGATATTTTTCTTAGTAAGTCGCCCTGAGGATATACTTTTTTCTAGCTTGTTAATTCCTCTGTCTCTATTGTATGAATCTTTACGTGCACGCTTCTCCGAATAGCTTATATGTATAGTTAAACCTTCGTCATTTTTTATCGTTTTTACTTCGCCATTTTTTAATTTTAAATTTAGTATTTTATCTATTATATGCTTTTTCTCATTCTTTATTCTTGCCCCAAGTATAAATTTGAAATTATTCTCTATTAGTGCTTTAATATTACTGCTACTTAATAAACCTGAATCAGCTACAACTATTGGCTTATCTATCTTAAATCTATTAATATATTTTTGTAAAACTAAAATCAGAGTATGACCTTCATATGTATTTCCTTCAAAAATTTCATAGCCAATAGGATATCCCTCTTTTCCTACAAGTAAACCCAATAAAATCTGTGGATTTTGATGTTTGCCATCTTTTGAAAAACCTGCAATTCGGTAATCATAAGGTTCACTTGCTTCAAAATAGATTGTGGTCACATCATAAAATAATACGCCTATTTTTCCACCTAAAATTTGTTTAGTATAGTTGAAAGAGATGTCTTCGATCTTCTTTTTTAATTGATTATGAATCTTATCCATAAAACGATATATACTATATACTGAGATAGGTTTTTCTCCGATATCACTTAAATATTTTGATAGTTGTAACTTACTCCCAGGATGACTTATTCGTGATATTGCTAGATGACGTAGCAACGGTTCTTGAAGTGCGTCAAAACCTATTTTGTCGTAAATCCTTCCAAAGATTAATTCTGGTCCTATTACTTGAATAGAGTCGTTAGACAACTCTGCAATATCTGGTTTTACTTCTGCATCAAATAATGTAGGCCCAAATAGTCTTGGTAACTCATATAATGCTTGTAAATATAATTCTTCTATTTCATTAGCGTTTTTTGATGACCCAATAGTTTTAATAACCCTATTACTCCTATTTATCTTTTGAATAATTTGGATACTTACGCTTCCACTTTTGTTCTTCTTCTTTCTAATAAACATACAACAAAAGTAAATGAGACACCCATATCTACCAAACATTTATATTTATCTTGCTGATTATCTTTTAGTTACAATTCGTGCATTTTTAAACCGCACAAAACAGGAAGACATGCGAAGGTTACAAATAAATAAAAAAAATTTTTTAACACAACCCTTTCGGCTGTCGCCACTTTCCCTTAAAAAGGGAAAGAAGCATTAACCAAACAGAAAGAAAACTTAAATATTTTCTAATAAAATTTATTCAAAGCATTCTCCCCTGTTTCAGGGGAGATGCCGACAGGCAGAGGGGTAACTAAAATAAAATAACCACCCAGCTGGTACGCGATTACACCTCGTTCCACAAAAACAAGCCCCACTTGTCCGCATGCTTTTTTCTCCTATTAAAAAGAAATATACGAAACTTACAAGTTCCGATTTCGACCTCAAAAAAATTTTGTAGTTTTCAAACGCAACGAAGCGTTAAAAAATAAAAGCTGTTTGAACGAC
This sequence comes from Bacteroidales bacterium, assembly GCA_021157585.1. Classification (NCBI taxonomy): domain Bacteria; kingdom Pseudomonadati; phylum Bacteroidota; class Bacteroidia; order Bacteroidales; species Bacteroidales bacterium. The sequence goes on from JAGGWH010000020.1 coordinate 3,334, forward strand.
CGCAGGGAGTAATTTCTTTTATTTTAGCGAAGTGCAGTGTAGAAAAC
>JAGGWH010000021.1 GCA_021157585.1 Bacteroidales bacterium
CCCTATCGAAAGGAGGAATCGCAAGAGCAGACGGATGAAAACCACTTCCATCGCTTAGCTTTAGCTTTACAGCAGCTCTTGTAAATAATTCTGTAATAGAGCCTATCGCTTTCGTACTATCTATTTTAGAGAAATCGATCAAATAAGCTGGTTTTTCAAGCAAAGTCTTAAGTTCCAAATCAAATCTATAAATGGTTTTAAAACCTGTATATAATTTTTCTTTCCCAATAGAAGGTGAGTTTTTGCAAGCAATCAAAAGAGAGTTATTATCCTCATCGTAAAATAAACCCTCGGTATTATTCTTCTGACTGAGAGGCGTTTTAATTTTTTTTGCTTTTTTTGGATTTGTTTCAAAATTTCTGACTTCAAATAGTGTACCATCACTTCGCAGTACGTAAGCATCATCTTTCACAATTGCGACATCTTCATAATCGCCATTTTTCCCAAAGTCAAATTTTAAGATTACTTCTCCCTTTTGTGTATCAAAGATATAGATATTGGCCTTTTCGTCTTGTATACAAGCAATTCTATCTTTCTTAAAATAAGAGATTCCTGAAATCTCTTTGAGGTAGTCAGGCAACTGATAAACGGTATCAGGATGTGCTAAATCATATAAAAAACCGGGAGGTTCATCGTACTCATTAGTCAAATTCTTCTTTTCTTCTTCAATAAGATCACAGGACGTAAGTCCCCAAAATAAAGGGTTTAAAAGGAAAAGAAAAATCAATCTATTAAAATTCTGTTTAGGCATATGCAGCACTTATTTCACTAGGCAATTTACAGATAAATTTCCTAATCCATCCTTATTTTCAAACTCCCAACCTCTTTTCTTGAGGATTCGAATCAACTCACGATTAAGCATTCCGTGGGCAATAACAACAGTTTGGCCATGTTTCTCAGCATAGTCTATTAGCTCATCAACAAAGATTTTAAGATCACTCTTCCGCTGGCGGTAGCTTGGTTTTTTAGGTATACTTTTTCCTATCATCCATGAGACTAGAGATGTAGCAAGCCAAACTTTTAGTGGCATTCGTATCAGTGGAATCCGGCTCACAGGATAATCAAACTCCATTAGATTTGTATCAATTCTTCTAATCACTTGCGCATCAAAAAGGACATCAGCGGTTTGGATAGCACGGAATTGCGGACTACAAAATACGGTATCAATTTCGTCTGGGCGATCAATTTTATCGAGTACCGGCTTAGGATCGAACATTTGAATAAGAGCAAGATTATATGCTTCTTTATAAGCCTTTGCCCTCTTTGCACTGCACCATCCGGGCTTTTCAATATCGACAGTGGCATGCCTGATAAGATATATTTTTGAGCCTGCAAAGGTCTGAAATGAAATAAAAATGAAAAGTAGAAAAAAGTAAAATCTAGTCATAGGCTTAAAATTGATACTTTAAAGTAAAATTAACCAAATTGTCTTCGCTACTTCTCGCATAGGAAATGGTTAATACAGCCATATCAAAAGGAGAAATCCAAAAGCCTATTCCATAGCCATCGTGCCAACGGGAGGAACTTTCCCCATCAAGCCATACGCGACCCACATCATTAAATAATAACAAACCAGCGGTACCGTTTAAAACGTAAGTGTTAAATTGTTTAGCACGAATTCGGATTTCCGTATTCAGATAAAAACTGGCATCTCCATAAAAACGTGTGAGGCGAAAGCCTCTCAGGTTTTCCCTTTGTCCAAGTTTAGCAGCTTCGGTAAATACATAATCCCCAAAAATCTTTTCACCTCCAAGTCGAACTGCATAAACAATACGCGGACGTTGCGAGAAACTAAAATAAGATGACCATTCGCCTGCTATTTTTGTAAAATCCGGAGAATCGTCATTCAATCCCATGAAATGAGTAAGCTCTGTGTTTAACTGCATTCCGTGCGTTGGAAACATATTACTTCCAAAAAATTCCGTTTCATTTTTCCTGTTCTCTGAAAGCATCGTATTCATTTCGTACTTAAAACTAAGCCCAGCAAAAGAATGTGGTAGCAATGTACTCGGATTAAGATCATTCAATTCGAAATCTGAAATAAAGCGGTCTGCCGTAGCTTCTACTTCCGTATTTTTATAAAACATTCCAAGTCCCAATTTATGAGCTCCATTTTTATCAAGCAATTTTATAAAATCTGCTTTTCCATAATATTCACCCATTCGCAAGCGGTAATACTCTTTCTCCGATTTATCGACAAGCCAAACCGTTTCGTTTCCCATCCCAAAATAGTTATTTATATAGGTTGGCGATTTAAAGTCGGCTACAAAATCAAATTCTATACGTTTTAAACGATTTATTCTTTTTCCTTCAAAATGAAGATTGACAGCATTTGTTGAGAATCCGTAATTAGCAAGGAATTCATATTTCTGCTGATGAAAACGGGAGTATTTTTTGATATCGGCTCCGCCACCTAAAAACAGACCATCATCCTGATTATACCCGAGAAACAAAGCGGGAGAAGTAATATCCCTTTCAAAAGCCTCTCGATTGTATTTTATTTCCTCTTTATCGTAGTTTCTCCGAATACGTTTTTTTACTGGCAAAGATAAGCCAGCATTCCCAAGATCATAGATAGATATAAAACGAGGGACTGTTATTCCTTCAAAAACAACTTCATCCTTATCTCCTCCTCCAATTATACTCAGTTCAATTTTGCTTTGCTCACCTCCTTTTACAAGGAAACGATCTTTTTTATCAAAACCATATAGACGGATTTTCTTTGTTTCAGAAGCATAAAAGACCCGGTTATAGATTTCAGCACCTTTCTTATTTTTCTTTTTTAGATGATAAGCAATGATATGAATTGTAGTATCACTCAAAATATCAACTTCAAAAATATCTTTCTCGTTAGTTCCGGTTACATCCACTTCTTTAGCAAGCGACAAATACAATTGTTTGGCCATTGGCTCTAAATTCTGGAGTCTGGCTTTTAAAACTTCTGCTGTCCGGTTTGCACAAAGCGGTTGAACTTCTTTTGGAAAGCTTAAAACTACTTTATCAATACTTTCAGGATTTAATAAAACTTTAAGAGAATCTATTTGTACTTTCCAATCGGACCAAGGCTTATAAATCAAGAATGTTTGGTCGAAATAACGAGTTTTGAATGAATATTGGCCTGCAACATTTTCATTATATTCATCAAAATCTTGAAATTTAGGCATAATCCATTTTCTTGAAGCTATCCATGGAAGCAGACCTTCATTGACAAAGAAAGCCTGATCACGATCTCGTGGGATGGGTTTATAAATTGTTTTTCCCTTATTTTTAAAACTTGCCCAACGCCATTGGTCATCGTGTCTGTCCCAATCGTTTAGGAGAATGTCAAATACCCGAGCTCTGATAATTGCATCTGA
>JAGGWH010000022.1 GCA_021157585.1 Bacteroidales bacterium
TATATCCCTCTAAATAAGCTTTAAGCAACTGAACTACTTTGCTGGCATTGGCTTTAAAAACAGCAAATACAGCCTCCATACTTACAGCTTCTACATCGGTTTTCCAAGAATCGTAATCGGTGCTCATTGCAATAGCGGCATAAGGAATTTCTAATTCATTGGCCAGAGCAGCTTCTGGTGCAGTGCTCATATTTATTAAATCAGCTCCCCAAGAACGGAACATATGACTTTCTGCGCGAGTAGAAAAGCGAGGTCCTTCAATAGTGACAACAGTTCCTTTGCAATGATAATCGATATTTTGTTTTTTGCAAATATCAGCTAATGTCGACTGTAAATCTTTATCAAAAGGATCGGCCATAGCTACATGCTTTATTTCTCCATTTTCAAAATCATCGAAAAAAGTTATCGCTCTAAAACGTGTAAAATCAATAAACTGATCTGGAAAAACAAGATGCCCAGGTTCTATTTCTTCACGCAAGCTTCCAACAGCCGTGGTGGCAATTATTTTGGTACAGCCCAATTGTTTCAAAGCCCAAATATTGGCTCTATTATTGACTTTGCTGGGAGAATGTTCGTGCTTTAAACCGTGACGAGAAAGGAAAAAAACTTCTGCTTTTGGAAAGGTAGATTTAAAAATAGTAGAGCTTGGCTCGCCATAAGGTGTATTTATATGGATAGTTTCCGCATTTTTTTGAAGTTCTAATTTCTCCAGTCCTGATCCGCCAATAATGGCAATTTTTTCTTTAGTCATAGGATTTAATTTCTCTTCAAAAATATCCATAATTTGCTGAATAGTTAGCAAAAAAATATTTTGTAAGACAATCGTCAGAATTCTCTTATTTTTGTAAAAAAATCAAGGAATGAATTCAATTCAGCGACTAATAATTATTGGGTCTGGAAATGTAGCTACACATATGGCTATGGCTTTAAAAAAAGCAGGACTTAATATTTGTGGTATTTACAGTCGGACATTTGAAAATGCTCAAATACTTGCTAAAAAGCTAAATGTAAATGCTTTTAAGTCAGTTGCTGAAATTCCTCTTGATGCCGATGCTTATCTCCTGTCTGTTTCTGATTCGGCTTTGCCTGAAATTTTAAAAGAGCTGCCTTCTTTTGATGGAATTTTGATGCATACTTCAGGTAGTGTAGGTCTTGATATTTTTTCTAAAGATATAAAAAGAAAAGCTGTTTTCTATCCTTTACAAACCTTTTCAAAAGCAAAGCAAGTCGATTTTTCAAAAGTTCCAATACTTCTTGAGAGTGAGGATGATAGTGTTTTAAAAGTACTTCAGGATTTAGCTGAAAAGATAAGTAAGACAGTAAAAGTAATTGATTCTGAGCAAAGAAAACAACTACATCTTGCTGCTGTTTTTGCTTGTAACTTCTCTAATTATATGTTTCATATTTCAGAAGCTTTACTAAAAGAAAATAATTTAGATTTAGAACTTTTAAAACCACTTCTTAGTGAAACTATTGAAAAACTGAATACGCTTTCTCCTGCAGAAGCGCAAACAGGGCCTGCTATTCGAGGCGATAACAAAACAATGGATGAGCATTTAGAAATGTTAAAGAATAAGGCAGAGTATCAAGATATTTATAGGCTTATCAGCAATCAAATACAGAAATTAAAATCTACAAAATGAACTACAAAGAAAAACTTAAGCATATCACCACTTTTATTTTTGATTACGATGGCGTATTAACAGACGGAACTGTTTATCCTTCGGCTGATGGTGAGATGATGCGCGCATCCAACGTAAAAGATGGTTATGCGCTTCAGTTGGCTGTCAAAAAAGGATATAATGTGGCCGTTATTTCGGGAGGGAAGTCGTCTACTATGACCAAGCGTTTAGAAGCATTGAATATAGAAGATGTGCATTTGGGTGTTCGGAATAAAATGGAAGTCTTTCATAAGTATATGAAAGATAAAAATGTGACAAAAGACCAAGTTTTATATATGGGTGATGACATTCCCGATTACCATATTATGACAGAAGTTGGTGTAGCGACTTGTCCTGAGGATGCCGTGGAAGAAATTAAAAGTATCTCCGATTATATTTCGCATAAAGAAGGTGGAAAAGGTGCTGTTAGAGATATTATTCAGCAAGTTATGAAAGTACAAGGTAAATGGATGGATGGAGAAGCTTTTCATTGGTAGCTTAGGAAAACTATGAAAAGTTTAAATGTATTTCTTCGTCTTATTCGCTGGAAAAATCTTGTGGTTTTAATCTTAGCTCAGGGATTTCTGCATTTTATGATTATCCAAAAGTTGGTTTTTGCTGTTGGTGTGGAACTTCCTTTAAGATATTATCAATTAGGAATATTAATACTATCGACAGTCTTGATAGCTGCTGCCGGAAATATCTTTAACGATATTACCGATATAAAAGTTGATAAAATAAATAAACCGAAAGAAGTGATTATCGGACAATTTATTAAAGCGAAAACAGCAATATTTTGGGCTTGGATGTTTAATGGAATAGGCTTTGCGTTGGCTTTAATATTAAGTTATCAGCTACAACTTATTCAACTTGCTCTTATACACGTGATGGTCATACTTTTACTCAAAAGGTATTCTGAGAGTTTTAAAAATAAGGTTTTAGTAGGAAATTTACTGATTGCTTTATTTACGGGTTTGAGTATTTTTTTGGTGTACTTGTATAATTTGGTAAGCATTATTAATGATCCTATTATTTTTGTTGGTTTGCAAAAGCAATTGCCTTTTATTTTTAATCTTAGTAGTGCTTATGTGTTCTTTGCTTTTTTGAGTAATCTGATACGTGAGATAACTAAAGATGCTGAAGATATTGAGGGGGATGAAATATTTGGTATTCAAACTTTTTCTGTGGCTTATGGGAATAAAAAGGCAATGCTATTGGTGCGTGTTTTAAATGTATTTCTCGCGATAAGCGTGCTTTTTTTCATCTTTTATAGCTTTAAAATGTATTGGAATTATTTGGCCGTTTATTTGATTATAGCTGTTTTAATCCCTGTTATCTATTTTGAATGGGTAGCTCGAAAAGCAAGTGTAAAAAGTGATTTTATGGATTTAAGTTTTCTGTCGAAAGTAATTATGTTAGCCGGTATATTTAGCATGCAGATATTCTCTTTACAATTTTAATTTATGGATCCCTGCTTTGAAAATACAGATATTATTCTTGGTTCGCAATCGCCAAGGCGTAGGCAATTGCTACAAGATATAGGATTAAAATTTAGGATACTTACTTTTCCTGTTGAAGAAATCTTTCCTGAGAATCTTTCTGCAAAAGAAACGGCAATTTATTTAAGCGAACTAAAAGCAAAAGCATTCCCGGAAATAGAATTAAAAGAAAACAGTATTTTAATTACTGCAGATACGGTAGTTAGTCTTTCGGGTAAATTATTAGGTAAACCAAAAAATGATGCGGAAGCTTTTGAAATGTTGTCTCTTTTGTCAGGAAAATCTCACGAGGTAATTTCTGCTTTTACTTTGCGATCAAAGAAAGAAATGAAATCGTTTTCTACAGAAACAAAAGTATATTTTAAAACCTTAAGCAAAGCGGAAATAAATTATTATATAAGTCGTTATAAACCTTTTGATAAGGCTGGAGCTTACGGAATTCAAGAGTGGATAGGAAAGATAGGAATAGAAAAAATTCAAGGATCATTTTTTAATGTGATGGGTTTGCCTGTCCATCAAGTTTATGCAGAATTGTGTATTTTTGATATGAATTAGAAATCTTGCTTAAATAAAAATACATATGAAACGATTTTGGAGAGCTCTGATGAGATATTTTGTACAGGGCTTACTTTATTTAGTGCCAATTGTTATTACGGCATATGTTATATTGCTAATGTTTAATTGGGTAGACGACATTACCGTTCCCTATGAAATAAAGTATCTTGGTTTTCAGGTTCCGGGTTTGGGATTAATAATAATGTTGGTATTTATCACATTAGTAGGCTTATTGGGCTCCAGTTTTGTTTTTCGTCCCATTATTCATTATTTTGAATTATTGATTAATAGAGCTCCACTTATCAAAGACTTATACTCAGCCGTAAAAGATCTGATGTCGGCTTTTGTTGGAGGAAAAAAGAAATTTACTGAGCCGGTATTGGTTAAAATGGATGTTGGTGGCTTACAAAGAATAGGATTTATCACACAAAAAAATGGAGTGGAAGAAATGGGGATAAGTAAAGATCAGTTAGTTGTGTATTTACCTTATTCTTATGGAATTATGGGAACAGTAATCGTTGTCCCAAAAGAGAATGTTAAATCAATAAATTTGCCCAGTACTGAAGTGATGAAATTTATTGTTTCGGGTGGTGTAACTAAAGTGTTAGAAAAAATACAACTTAATGATAAAAAGACCAAAGATATTAGTAACGAATGATGACGGAATAAATGCGCAAGGAATTCGCTTTTTGATAGATATTGTTCGGGATTTAGGCGATGTAGTTGTGGTAGCTCCTGATAGTCCTCAATCGGGGATGGGGCATGCTATTACTGTAAACAGTCCGCTACGAATAAAGATGATAGTAGAAGAAGATGGGTATCAAGAGTATTCTTGCAATGGAACTCCTGTTGATTGCGTAAAACTTGGTGAGCAGGTTGTATTAAAAGGGAAGCCTGATTTATTAGTTTCCGGTATAAACCATGGCTCAAATGCAGCAGTTAATATTGTGTATTCGGGGACTATGGCTGCCGCAATAGAAGGATGTATTGATCGTATTCCGTCAATAGGATTCTCCATTAACGATTTTAGTCACAATTTGAATTTTGAGCCTACTCGTAAATATATAAAACATATCGCTGCTCAAGTTTTGGAAAAGGGATTGAAAAATGGTATTTGTTTAAATGTGAATTTTCCAATAATAGAGAATATAAAAGGTATAAAAGTAACTCGACAAGCAGATGCATGCTGGCGAGAAGAATTTGATAGTAGAATAGATCCGCGAGGAGGTAATTATTATTGGCTTACAGGTAAATTTGTAAGTAGAGATAACGGCCATGAAAATGATATTAATACAATGGAAGAAGGTTATGTATCCGTTGTTCCTGTTAAAATTGATCTAACTGCTTATAATCAAATTGATACTTTGAAATATTTAGAGTTAAATAACGAACCCAAATAGTTTAATAGTACGATGAAGTATTACATTATAGCAGGCGAAGCTTCAGGTGATTTACACGCTTCCAATCTTATTCGTGCTTTGAAAAAGCAAGATGCAGATGCCGATATTCGTGCTTGGGGTGGCGATTTGATGGAGGAGCAAGGGGCTAAACTCGTTAAGCATTATCGCGATTTAGCTTTTATGGGTTTTGTTGAGGTTTTGTTTAATCTTCGTACAATTTTTAAAAATATTCGCTTCTGTAAAAAAGATATTTTGGAATGGAAGCCTGATGTTTTAATCTTAGTTGATTATCCCGGTTTTAATCTTCGCATTGCAGAATTTGCTCATAAAAAAGGATTAAAAGTTATTTATTACATCTCTCCACAGGTTTGGGCTTGGAAAAAGTCGAGAGTTTACGCAATAAAAAAGCATGTGGATAAAATGCTGGTAATCCTTCCTTTTGAAAAGGATTTTTATGCAGATTACGGTTATCCGGTTGAATTTGTTGGGCATCCACTTTTAGATGCGCTTCCAACAGAATTAAGGAGTAAAGAACTTTTTATAAAAGAAAATGCCCTTAGCGATAAGCCAATTATTGCATTGCTCCCGGGAAGCAGAAAACAAGAAATTAGAAAAATGCTAAAAATAATGCTTGGTGTTATTGATAGTTTTTCAACTTATCAGTTTGTCATTGCCGGAGCTCCATCTATCGATGAAAGTTTTTATAATGAAATTATAGGGAAAAGAGATGTCGCTTTTGTGAAGAATAATACACAGGAATTGCTTTTGGCTTCAACGGCGGCTTTGGTAACTTCTGGAACGGCTACTTTAGAAACAGCCTTATTAAATATTCCAGAGGTGGTGTGTTATAAAGGAAGCAATATATCTTATCAAATAGCTAAACGTTTGGTTGATATTAAATTTATTTCGCTTGTTAATTTGATAATGGATAAGGAGGTTGTTAAAGAGCTGATACAGGGAGAATTAACATCCGAAAGTTTGAAATTGGAATTGAATAAGATTCTTCCTAATGCAGAAAGAAGAAAAAGAGTTATTGCCGATTATCAGAAACTGAAGCTTAGGCTGGGTAAAGGTGGAGCATCGGCAAAAGCTGCTAGTAGTATTATTCGTTTTTTAAATCCTTAGAATTATAAAAAGGCAGCGAATTTATTTAACTTAGCGTTCAAGTATTTTTAAGCACAACATAATTAATATCAATAAACAAATCTTAAAATAAATTAGATACATATGAAAAAGTTAAGCTTTATTTTTAGTGCTTTGGTTTTGCTTTCTATTACATCTTGTAATAATAAAGAGCAAATAAAAGAAGTGCCGGAAGACATTATTGGAAAGCATATGATCAAGTTAGAGTCGGATATAATGACTCCCGAGATTTTATGGGCTTTCGGTCGGGTAGGAGATGCTCAAGTTTCTCCCGATAATTCTAAAATCCTTTATGGCGTAAGCTATTATTCTGTTGAGAAGGACAAAAGTAATCGCGAATTATTCTTAATGGATATTGATGGAGGAAATAAACAGCAAATTACCAATACCGCCGGTGGAGAGTATGCTGCTGCTTGGAGTCCTGATGGTAAGAGAATTGGCTATATGAACGCTTCTTCTGGAAGTATGCAGTTGTGGGAAATGGATGCAGATGGAACTAATCCTCGTCAAGTTTCCGATATTGAAGATGGGATTACAGGTTTTATTTATTCTCCTGACGGATCAAAGATTTTATTTACAAAAGAAGTAAAAGTTTATAAAACAGTAAAAGATGAAAATCCTGATTTAGACAAAACAACAGGTCGTTTAATGAGCGATTTGATGTATCGCCATTGGGATAGTTGGGTCGATTCATTTACACATATTTTTATAGCTGATTATAAGGACGGAAATTTAGGTGAAGCTCTTGATATTATGAAAGATGAGCCTTGGGATTCGCCTTTAAAACCTTTTGGTGGAACAGAACAAATTACTTGGTCTCCCGACAGCAAAACCATTGTTTACACTTCACGAAAGAAAGAGGGAATGGCATATTCTGTAAGTACTAATTCTGATTTGTATGCTTATAATGTGGAAAGTGGTGAAACTACTAATTTGACAGAAGGAATGATGGGTTATGATACGAATCCTACTTTCTCTCCCGATGGAAGTTTAATGGCTTGGGAAAGTATGGAGCGTGATGGTTATGAGTCGGATAAGTCACGATTATTTATTATGGACGTTGCTAGCGGTGATAAAAAGTATTGTACTAAAGACTTTGATCAAAATGTTGGTGGTTTAAGCTGGTCAGCTGATGGTAAATCCATTTATTTTATCAGCGATTGGCATGCAACCGAAGAGATTTATCGTTTTGATGTTGCCGATGGAAGCATCAGTAAAATTACCGAAGGTGTTCACGATTACCATTCTGTTGTTGAAGCTGGTGATCGTTTAATTGCTACTCGTGTTTCTATGTCTAAGCCACAGGAGATTTATTCTGTTGATCCTACCACTGGTGAAGCTGTTGATTTAAGTTTAGAAAATAAGCACTTGTTAGATCAGCTTACTTTTGGTGAAGTAACAAAGCGTTGGGTGAAAACTACAGATAATAAGCAAATGTTAGTTTGGGTTATTTTGCCGCCTCATTTTGATGAAACTAAGACTTATCCGGGACTTTTGTATTGTCAAGGAGGACCACAAGGAACAGTAAGCCAATTTTGGTCTTATCGTTGGAATTTTCAAATGATGGCTGCTAATGACTATGTTATTGTAGCTCCTAATCGTCGTGGATTACCCGGCTTTGGTCAAGAATGGTTAGAGCAGATTAGCGGGGATTATGGTGGACAAAATATGAAAGATTATTTAAGTGCAATTGATAATGTTAGTCAAGAGAAATGGTTAGATGCCGATCGTTTAGGTGCTGTTGGTGCCAGTTATGGCGGTTTCTCTGTTTATTGGTTGGCCGGAAATCACCATAAGCGTTTTAAAGCATTTATTGCTCATGATGGAATGTTTAATTTTGAAGCTCAATATTTAGAAACTGACGAGATGTGGTTTGTAAATTGGGATTTAGGTGGTTCATTTTGGGATAAATCTAATAAAATAGCTCAACGCTCTTATGCTAATTCGCCTCATAAATTTGTTCAGAATTGGGATACTCCTATTTTGGTTATTCATAGCGAAAAAGATTATCGTATTGTTGCTTCACAGGGAATGAGTGCTTTTAATGCTGCAATTTTACGTGGTATTCCTGCAGAGTATCTTTATTTTCCAAATGAAAATCATTGGATATTACATCCTCAAAATGGTATTCTTTGGCAAAGAACATTTTACGGTTGGTTGGATAAGTGGCTAAAATAAATATAGATTTATTTTAATAATAAGCCACTCTGATTTTTATCAGGGTGGCTTTTTTATATATAGAGTTAAGACATAGGTTTAATAAAAAACAGCATCTTTATTTCTTTTCAAGAGAACCTCTTTATCGATAGTTTTCTTTAATGTATTTAGTTCATTCCGTTCTAGCTTAAGCATTTTTGTTAGGAATAGAGTGAATTCAGGAATTGAACCGTTAAAATGATGGGAGATGATTTCTTTAAAATAGATAGAAAAATAATCTTCTCTTCCGATTAAAGCAAAATACTGTCTGGAATTTCCAAATAGCTGATAGTCTACATAGCCTTTCTTTTGCATTCTTTTTAGAAGGGTAGCAATAGTTGTTTTTGCAGGTTGGGGTTCTGGATAAAATGAAATCAGTTCTTTAAGGAAGCTTTTTTTGTTTTTCCAAATGTAGCCCATTAACTGTTCTTCGCTTTTTGATAAATTAATCATTCTACAAATAAGTTATAAGTTCTACAAATATAGAATATATAAATCGCTATTTCAAGTTGAAAGGATAAAAAAGATTATAAATAGATGAAATAAGTAAATTAGCTTTAGTTTTTAGGCATATCGGAATAGCGATACCAAACAACGCCATCAAAATTTAAAGAATCAAGATTAATTTCCGGAATAAGTTTAAGTTGATAAAAAAAGAGTGAGGATAGCTGATCTATTTTATGATTTTTGAGCCATAAACCGGAATGATTTTCTCGAGAGGAAAAAATAGGAGCTATCTTTAATTTCGGATTAGTCTGTTGTAATATCAATAATCGATTGAGTTTATAAGAAGCTATTCGTTCAGTTTTTTTACGGTAATAGTGGATTAAAAGTCGGTCTGTAAATTCTGAAATTACTGCAAGCTGTTCGTCTGTTGGATTTCCTATATAGGTTTCAATTTCGATATTTGAATTGCCTATAATCTTTTGCATTTCTTTTAATTGTTTTATGTAAAATTTAAAGGCGCCGGCATTTGTGCAATCATAACCATATTTCTTTAAATAAGTTGTGCAATAGTAAGCTTGTTGATTGTATAGTCGTTTATTCCAAAATTCAAATTCTAAATTAAAAACATCAATTCGTTTAACCGGATTTTGATCTACAAGATTATTATAAATAATGACAGGAATAAAACTTGCTGCTTTTTCCCCAACAACACCAATTTTTTTGATAGAATATTTAGATTTTGCTTTTTTTATAAACTCCGCCCAAACTTTAGTTCCCATTTTAGTATTGAGCGGATATTTTTGTCGGTGAATTTTAGCTGTATTATATAAAATTAAATAGTTAAAATCGTTTATCTCTGCGTAGTGGAGCAATTTATTTTCTTTCTGATAATCACCAATAATATTAAAAAAATCATCTACATACAGGCCTTTAATCGACTGGGCATTACTTGCTAGTCCGGAAAAAAGGATTAGTATGAATGCTATTAAAAAACGATTTAGGGATAAATGTTTTTGCATTATGTAAAAGTACAAACTTTATCAGACAAATAATTCACATTTAAAAATGCCAATTTGTTCGTATTTTCAAGCATATATATTTCGAAGGTTTCTTTGGATTTAGATTGTTTAATGTATTGAGTGAACTTTTTGCTCTATCCCAAGCTTTTTGCTTAAGATAATATTTTGTTTGACATTTATAATATAATTGTTTTTGATAGAGACTAAGCGAGCTAAACCCATTGTTAAGATAATTTATCTTATATTTTATAGGAATAGCCATTCTACTTAAATCTTCCCATTTTAATAAATAGTCGAATTGTGGTATTCCACATACATTCATTAAATCAATTTGGTGTAATAATACCGAAGTTAGGTTTTTGGTTTCTATTTTACTTGTCCAATAAATTAAATTATTCAAATTAGTTTCGGCATTTGCTGATAAGTTATGAGGAGCGCTTTTTTGTATTAAATAATCAACCATTTGTTTCTCAATATTTAAACGGAGCGCATTTATTCTAATTTGTTTCTCAACATATAAGCTAATAGAATCGTTTGGAAAAATAAAACGCTGTCTTAAAAAAGAAAATATGGCTAATTCTGATTTATTTATTAAGGAGTAATTATCACCTAATGCCATAAAAAAGAGCGATGCTAACTGTTTGTTTTCTGTTTTTGAATATATAAGACTGTCTGAAACAATTTCGGCATTTCTTAAATTGTCTTTAATCAGTTGTTTCGACTGTGTTTTTACCAAACTCAAGTAACGAAACTCACTATTTAAGTTTTGTGATAGACTTACTATTGAGAACCCCAATAAAAAACTTAGTATTAATATTTTTTTCATGTTTTGGGCTTTTAAAATGAATAACGTAATCCAATAGTAGGAATGACTGTATTAGGATTTATTGGTGAGTTAGCATAACTCATATTTAGCTTTAAGCCGTATTTATAGCGTATCATCTCTTGTTTTTTTTCTAGTCGATGTTTTCCGTGTATCCAATCGAAAAGATAAGTTGTAACAATTATTCCTAAAGAAATATAGAGAATGTCTTTTTGTGTATTGAATTTCGATAAATCGTTTGTATTTTGTGGAGACGAATTATTAATCAAGTCGAGAAAAGAGAAACTATCTTCATAAATTACATAAGCTAAACCTGCATATCCTGCAGAACGTAAACCAACCAATGCATATCCAACAGCAGGATCTTTTACTTTAAAATGAACATAGCCTGGAACCAAGGCGGCAGAAACCATGTCTTGCATTCGTAGCGTACGATTTAATAGCTGAAATTCTTCAAAGGAAGTTTGAGGGTTTAAATTTGGAAACTCGTAGTTGCTATTTTTCTTTTTATTATAGATATCAATATCTTGAGCCGATAGGCTAAAGCTGAGGATTATTAAAAAGAAAAGGGAAAGTGAATTCTTCATTATATGAAATTTAATAGGTTGCTCAAATATATAAAAATCTTCAATATGATTTGCCCAGCAAATTTGTATCTGACTAACTGGTGAGTATACTACGAATTATTTCTACTTTTGTTTAAAAATTAGGGTATGAGAATATTGATGGTGCTCGATCATGAGTTTCCTCCAGATATTAGAGTAGAAAATGAGATAGAGGCACTTACTGCTTCGGGGAATGAAGTTCATATAGCTTGCTATACAAGAGAAAACAGGAAGAGTGTCGATATATTTCAAGAGGCAGTTATTCATCGAAAAGTAATCTCCACATTTCATTATAAAAGCAGTATAGCTTGTTTAAAATTTCCTTTTTACTTTAATTTTTGGCGTTCTTTTATTACGGAACTTTTTAAAGATAATAGCTTTGAAGCTATTCATATTCATGATCTTCCTTTAGCCAAAGTGGGTTATGAATTTTCTCAAAAACATAACATTCCTTTTATTCTCGACCTGCACGAGAATTGGCCTGCAATGCTCAGGATGGCTACGCATACTCAAACATTTCTGGGAAAGCTCCTCTCCACAAATAAACAATGGGAGAGCTATGAACTTAAATGCTCTAAGAAGGCCACACAAGTTATTGTAGTAGTAGAAGAAGCAAAAGATAGGTTGGTAAAACGAGGAATAAGCGGCGATAAAATATCAGTAGTTTCCAACACCTTAAATTTTAATCATTTTTCAAGTCCCAAAACAAAGCCGGATACCGATTTTATTACATTAATGTATGCGGGAGGAATTACCAAACATCGTGGATTACAGTTTGTAATAGAAGGGCTTAAATTTCTTACAGATCTTTCAAAACCAATTCGCTTGTGGATACTTGGAGAAGGATCTTATGTTCAAGAATTGAAGAAAATGGCTTCAGACTATGGAGTGGAGAAGCAAGTTGTTTTTGCGGGTTGGAAAGAATTTGAAGAAATGCAATCTTATCTTGGAAAGTCAGATATTTGCTTGATCCCACATATTAAGAGTGATCATACCGATTCTACAATCCCACACAAGCTATTTCAATACATGTACTCTAGAAAACCAATCATTGCGTCGAATTGTTTTCCTATTGAAAGAATATTAGAAGAGACAAAGAGTGGCTTGGTTTATCCTTTCAATGATGCTCTTAAGTTTGCAAACTCTGTTCGCCAACTTATAGAGGAGCCTTTACATACAAAGAAGATGCAACAAAATGGTATTCAGGCTGTTAAAGAAAAATATAACTGGCTTACCGATGCTAGGGTTCTGCAAAATATATATGCTTAGGTTCTGAGGAATATGGACAATAAAATATTTTATGAAGAATTTGATTGGGATGGCTTTAAAGAGGAAGTGCTAAAAGCTAAAGTAAAGAAAGTACTCGATATAATTCCTGATGATGTTAATACAATAGCGGATATAGGCTGTGGAAATGGGATAATTACTAATGTTTTAGCCCAACATTACGAAGTCTTTGCTGTTGATAGAAGTGCCAAAGCACTTTCTTTTGTGAATGCAAAAAAAATTCAAGCTAGCGCTGATGATATTCCGCTAGAATCTGAAAGTGTGGATATGGTATTTTCTAGTGAAATGTTAGAGCATCTCGAAGAAAGTGTTTTAAACGGTAGTATTGCTGAATTTAAACGGCTCAGTAAGAAGTATATCTTTATCACGGTTCCAAATGACGAGAACCCCGATAAACTTTCCATTAAATGCCCGGAGTGTAATTATGTTTATAACCGTCCAAATCATTTGAGGAGTTTTAAGGAGGAAAGTTTTGATAAATTATTTCCTGAATATGAGAGGATTAAAAGTTTTTCTTTTGGTAAAAAAGTACGCTATTACAATCCAACAATTCTAAAGCTAAAAAGAAAATTATCACCCCATCATTCTTGGATTCCTTATTATTGGATATCTGAAAATGATAGAGAAACGTTTTGCCCAAACTGTGAACACACTTTCCGTTATGAGTATAAATTTAATCTCATTGCTTTTATTCTAGATATTGTTAATGTCATACTTTCTCCTAAAAAACCATATTGGTTATTTGTTTTATTAAAAAAAAGCTAAAAGAGGATTCATATTGTTTAATTTCTTATTTTTTAGTGGTCACAGTTCAGTTCTGATTAAGCGTCACTTGATAGTTTTTTAAGAATATAAATTTGAATCTTTATGAATAAATTAATTGCTTCAGTAATAGGTTTTCTATTTATTACTCAAGTTTTTGCTCAAGATTTATCCGATAGTCTTCTCTTGTACTACCCTTTTGATGGAAATGCTTTTGATCATAGTGTAAATGGATTAAATGGTGATCCAAGTGGAGTTATTTATACGGAAGATAGGTTTGGCAATTTAAATATGGCATGTTATTTTGATGGTGTTGATGATTTTGTTGATTTTCCAAATGAGGCTATTTTGAAGCAAGGGCTACCTGTTTCTTTTAGCTTTTGGATAAAATATGATGCTGTGGAAGTAGAGTCAAGGGGAGTGTTTAATACGTCTTTTGATGAGGATATCTCATCTGGAGTTTTTTTTACCTCTCAAAGCATAACTGGTAAATACGCTCTTGGATTTGGTGATGGAACGTGTATTTACGCAGATAATACAAGAAGAAGTTATGTCAGTAATAGTGTAATTGATACTGCTAATTGGCATCATATTGCAATAGTTGTTTTCTCGAACCTAGATATGAGTATTTATGTCGATCGTATTGAAAATGGAGGTGTATACTCAGGAACTGGAGGCGATTTGTATTATTCTGAATCTGTTGGTAGTATTGGTCGCCATGACCAAAATGTTGGGATACCAGCATATTATTTTAAAGGAAAGTTGGATGATTTTCGTTATTGGAATAGAGCGTTAATTCAGGATGATGTTGATGAATTATATGATAAAATCACATTAGATATTGAGGATATTGATAAAGAGCAAAGTGATTTTTTGATTTTCCCCAATCCTGTAATTGATAGAATTACAATTCAATCACCGAATCAGGATATCACCGAAATAATTATTTATAATACCGCAGGTCAAATTGTATATCAAAGTATGTATTTCAACTCGTTAGATCTGAGTGGCTTGAGACAGGGTCTTTATGTTCTGAAGGCATTTGATAATAGGTTAAATGAGAGATTCTCCAAGAAAATAATTGTAAGGTAAATTTATAAGAGCTTTTATTTGGATAAGATTAGTGAAAAAATCTTCTCAACCCAAAGGTTTAAGTCATCACTAAGCTTGAAGATATAAACCCCTGCACCAAAAAAGAAGCTTATAACACCGCTACGAATAGCAATATCAATAATGAAGTTTGATAGAGGGGGAAGGAATTGAA
>JAGGWH010000023.1 GCA_021157585.1 Bacteroidales bacterium
CAATTTATTGTTAATAAAACAAATTTTACAAAATTTATCTTTTAAGTATATTTGCAAAAAAATATATTATGCCGTCAAACTATTCAGAAGAAACTATACGCACACTTGATTGGAAAGAACACATCAGGAGACGCCCCGGTATGTATATCGGGAAACTCGGTGATGGCTCTTCACGCGACGATGGTATTTATGTTCAAATTAAAGAAGTTTTCGATAACTCAATTGATGAATTCATGATGGGTTATGGTAAGAAAATCGATATTTCCATATCAGAAAATACAGTAAGTATCCGCGACTATGGCAGAGGAATACCACTTGGGAAAGTTATTGATGTTGCCTCGAAAATGAACACCGGAGCTAAATACGATTCAAAAGTATTTAAAAAATCTGTTGGATTAAATGGCGTAGGTATTAAAGCTGTAAATGCTCTTTCGTCATATTTTTGCATAAAATCTTTTCGTGAAGATAAAGTAAAAAGTGTTGAATTCTCTAAAGGTAAAATTACTAAAGACGAGCAATTACAAGATGCAAATGAAAAAAACGGAACATTAGTTAGCTTTATTCCCGACAAAATTTTATTTGGCAATTATCATTTTATTAGCGATTATGTTGAAACTTTAATAAAAAACTACACATTCCTCAACGCAGGTCTTACAATAAATTTTAACGGAAAAAGTTTTTATTCAAAAAACGGCTTATTAGATTTATTAAACGAAAATATTAGCTCGGAAGGACTTTACCCCATAATTCATCTGAAAGGAGAAGATATTGAAATTGCCTTGACACACGGCAAACAATATGGTGAAGAATACTATTCATTTGTTAACGGGCAATTCACCACTCAAGGTGGTACTCATTTAATTGCATTTAAAGAAGCAATTGTTAAAACTATTCGTGAATTTTACAATAAAAGTTTTGAGCCTTCCGATATTCGTTCATCAATAAGTGCTGCTATAAGTATAAAAGTTGAAGAACCTGTGTTTGAATCTCAAACAAAAACTAAACTCGGCTCAAAAGAAATTGCTCCCGGCGGAACGTCTGTTCGTAATTTCATTAATGATTTTGTAAAAAAAGAACTCGATAATTATTTACATAAAAATCACGATACTGCAGAAATACTGCTAAAGCGAATACAAGAATCTGAAAAAGAAAGAAAAGCAATATCAGGAATAAAAAAACTTGCAAAAGAAAGAGCAAAAAAAGCAAGTTTGCATAACAAGAAACTTCGCGATTGCAGAATACATTATAACTCTAAAGACGAAAGACGATTAGAAACAACAATATTTATTACCGAGGGTGATTCTGCAAGCGGTTCAATAACAAAATCAAGAGAAGTAAATACTCAAGCAGTCTTTAGCTTAAAAGGTAAACCTCTAAATTCTTATGGGCTTACTAAAAAAATTGTTTACGAAAACGAAGAATTTAATTTATTGCAAGCTGCCTTAAATATTGAAGAAGGTATTGACAGCCTGAGATATAATAATGTAATAATTGCTACAGATGCTGATGTTGACGGAATGCACATACGTTTGCTTTTAATAACTTTCTTCTTACAATTTTTTCCCGATTTAATAAAAAACAGACATCTTTACATTTTGCAAACACCACTTTTCCGTGTTCGCAACAAAAAAAATACATACTATTGCTATAGTGATGATGAAAAAGAAAAAGCAATAAAAAAAACAGGTGCAAATCCTGAAATCACTCGTTTTAAAGGTTTAGGTGAAATTTCTCCCGATGAATTTAAAAACTTTATCGGTAAAGATATTCGCCTTGAACCTGTAATTATTAAACGTAACGATGACGTACCGGACTTATTATCGTTTTATATGGGTAAAAACACTCCCGAACGTCAAACTTTTATTATTGATAACTTACGTATTGAAGAGGAAGTGGCGTAAACAAGTGGAAAGTTGAAGGTTTTAACTTTATAAACTTTACGAACTTTACAAACTTTTAAGAACTTTAAACTAAATGATGCAAGATAATTCTGATAACATAAATAATAATTCTTCAGAACAGGAAAACGAGTTACAAGACAACAAAAACCAAACAGACAATTTTTCGAGCGAGCTGCAAAACATAACTCATATTTCAGGACTGTATAAAGATTGGTTTCTTGATTACGCATCTTACGTAATTCTTGAACGTGCAGTACCACATCTCAACGATGGATTGAAACCGGTACAACGTCGTATTTTACATTCAATGAAAAAGTTAGACGATGGAAGATATAATAAAGTAGCTAATATTATTGGGAACACAATGCAATTTCACCCTCATGGTGATGCATCAATTGGTGACGCATTAGTTCAGCTCGGACAAAAAGATTTACTCATCGACACTCAAGGTAACTGGGGAAATATTGCTACAGGCGACAGTGCAGCTGCACCTCGTTATATTGAAGCAAGACTGTCAAAATTTGCATTAGAAGTTGTATTTAATCCAAAAACTACCGAATGGCAAACGTCTTATGATGGAAGAAACAAAGAACCGATTACTTTACCTGTAAAATTCCCGTTACTTCTAGCTCAAGGCGTTGAAGGTATTGCAGTTGGATTAGCTTCAAAAATATTACCTCATAATTTTAACGAATTAATTGATGCTTCAATAAGCCAACTAACAGGTAAAGAATTTTGTCTGTATCCTGATTTCCCAACAGGTGGTTATGCTGATTTCTCAAGATATAATAACGGATTAAGAGGTGGTGCAATAAAAATAAGAGCAAAAATCACTAAAATTGATAATAAAACTTTAGTTGTCTCAGAATTGCCTTTTGGGAAAAACACTTCGAGTTTAATTGAATCTATTC
>JAGGWH010000024.1 GCA_021157585.1 Bacteroidales bacterium
ATTTTCCTTTTATGTTTCATCATACTCTTGTAAACGATATTGAGGTCACAAATAACCATAAAATATTAAAATTTTTTCCTTTGTTTTAATTCTTTTTCTTGTTTCCGAATAATCTTTAATAAATCACTATTACTGTACTTTGAATAATCAGCCATTCTTATACTACTTTTTTAATCATATTTTCTTTCAATTATCCCATAAAATAGCGTTTTAGTGTAAATAAATTATAAAATAATTTAATTCCTTTTCTTAATCTTTTCTTGTTAGCGTTCTAGCATAAATCATTTATCATATTCCTTGTTTTCATTAACTTTTGCATTTTCAATAACTTTAAGTAAATCACTAGCAACTACAATTCTGTCAAATGCTGATGAGAAATCCAGTTCTACGTCTCTGTGTGAACATGGATTCTTATAAAATCCAAATGCACCGGCTATGTAATTGCAAAATGCTTCACGTTCTGCTTTAGGCAATTTTAAATCTGTTAAAGGGCCATTTTCAGAATGAAAGGCTTTTCGGATTAGCTTTATTCCATACTCATCTGCAGTAGCACCGATTTTTCCCCGAATACTCGTTTCTATTGTTTTAAAGGCAAGCAAAACTGCACTCTCAAATTGGCCAGATTTAAGAAGAGAAAAACATTTCTTGACAATCAAAGGATGAACATATGTCTCTGGCATCAAAGTATATTGTTCGACAACTCTTTTGAATTCTCGCTCAGGAAATCTAAAGCCGTTCTTTGTAGGGAAAAAAGCTTCCTCGCCTTCATCATCATAACCACGTTGGAATTGCCTAATATCAATATGGGTATTAGGGCTAGCTTTATACTTGATTCTCGTAAACCTAACCGGCTGGTAACCTCCAGGATTAGCCTCTCCAATTACTTCTTGATATTCGATTTTAGCTTCGATTTCGCTCTTCTTGCTCATTAATTCCTCCTTTTTACCTAATTATAAAGATAACTTTTATTCATCTAAGTTTTTCCCTACTTCCCCATTAAAGTTGATTACTTTTATAAATAATTTTAGCTTCCATTTTTTATGCTCTAATAAACCTTGTGTTGAGCTTGTATGATAAAAAATATTTCAAACTTATACTTCCCCAAATAATACCTTAAAATGTCCTTGTATATACATTATCTCCATTATAATTTTTTTATATTTATTGTCAATCATTGTTTTGTGATAATGGTAGATGGGTCCGCCTACACTAAAGTCCCGGCGTAAATGTATGAACAGTTAAAGAGAGATGCTGAAACAGGCTCAGTATACACTAGCCCATGTCACCCTGAATCATGTGCTGAATTTATTTCAGTATCGTTTCAAGGTCTCACTTTTTACTACTGTCACCCTGAACTCGTTTCAGGGTCTCCGGTTCCCCGGATGAAATCTGTAGCCTCAAATATACATGAGAGGATAAAAATATGTAGGGATAGCAAAATAATGGCCAAACCCATCTGCCGCTATGGAGCACCAGCGGAATAGCAGTAGGGTGAAGCGACTAGTTAGGCGAGAATCGCTGTACAACTTGTTATAAAGGGGAGAACATATTGTCCTCCCCCGATATTACAACTTACATTGCGTGTTTATAAAGCTGGATAATTCCCTCTTTTGTTGCTTTTCTCGGATTTGTTAAACCGCATGCATCCTTGAGAGCATTCTCGGCCAAAATAGGCAAATCTTTTTCCTTGCCCCCTAATTCTTTTAAATCGGATGGAATACTGATATCTCTGGATAATCTCTGAATGGTTTCCAGCGCTTTGTCAGCGGCTTCCATCGTCGATAGGCCTTCCACATTCTCTCCAATGGCTTTAGCAATATCCACAAAACGTTCCGGGCAGGCAATCAAATTAAACCGTTCCACATGCGGCAGCAGTATTGCATTGCAAACACCGTGGGGCAGGTTATAAAAACCGCTTAACTGGTGAGCTATGGCATGCACATGTCCCAACGCCATTCCGGCCATAAATTAGGCATACGCCATATTCTCCCGCTCTTTCATATCTTCACCATTGGCCACTGCCGGACACAAGTACTGGCTGATCAGTTCGATAATTTTCTTTTTTTCCTGTTCTGTAAGTTTCACATTCATTCCTATATTCTCTGCCAAAGGATATTTGCGTCTTTTCTATTCCATGTATAAAGACCTAAATAAGCGGACGGCGCCGATGAAGTTGACGCGTTAGCGCCGCCACGCTTTTCACCGTCCGCTTAATTTTTTGGTTAACGGACATTTTTGTTTTCAATAGCCGCTGAAACTTTAGGCAATATAGATGTAAAAAAATTGCCAACGAGCCTCTCTAGTTCAATAACTTGTGTTAAAAATTCTTTCTTTTTTGTTGCCACATAACTATCTGCTTGAATTTTAAATATATTTCTCAAATGTTCAATTTCTGGTGTATTTAACTGAAGCAAATAATAGAAGCTTTGCATATCGTTCAATTGACTGTCGTTAAAACAATTAGCATGTGCTATTTCATTACGTGGCTTTCTAAATTCTGATGTGAAATTATTTAATTCATTCAGGCACTTACCTACTTTAGTACCTTTTATTTTGTTGTTTTTGATTATTGTATTTATTCGGCATTCTTTGTCTGGCAGACCTATATCGTATATTCTGTTTGTCAGACGTAGGCACCTGTCAAAAATTGACGTTATCCTGAACAAAATATTTTCAATTGAAAAAATAATATAGTCGTACCTATTCATTAATTTGTGGCCAATGTTTGCTCTGAATCCTGCGATCAATTCAACGGAATAATATAGTTGATCCATGCACTCCGTAATACTGCTTAATCCGAAACCAATCTCAAAAGCAGTTCGTTCCTTACGTGAAGGTTTAACGTGTTTCAAGTTTTCGGGGCCACATTTTTGAATATACGAAATCAAATATGGCTGAATGTATTTTATGACTGAGTGGTCTTTTAAAATTGTGACTTTCATCATATGTACTCAACTTAATTGCTATACCTATAGCAACTAACATAATATTAGGTGTACTAATAAAAACAACAAAGGTTGCTCTTCATGACTACCTAATCTATGTTGCTTGTTAAATGTTATTTGTTTACTCGCATTGAATATAATCATCTTTTCTCCTTTTTATCTCCTTCCACAATCCAAAATCTTACCTATAACGGTTTGGGTATGGTGTCATAGCTGGATATGAAGCTATCCACTATACCCTTGTCAGCTGCTGGCTTTTTTCAATCTTTCAATTTCTTTCCGTATTTCTTCAATAACTTCCTCATTGGCTATTCTTTTCTTCCCGTTGTCTTTAATTGAAAAAACATAAAATACTTTTCCACCAAATTTTTTATAGAATTTTTCGTGGGTATGTTTTTGAATTTCACGCTCTTTAAATATTTGGCTTAATTGAATCCCGTCACTAACAGGTTTTATTTGCAATCCTATATATTTCCCATTGACTAAAATGTAAAAATCGACATTGAAAAGTCTATCCCATTCGTCTGATGCCGGTTCTATTTTAATATCCGGAAAATCTTTTTGAAGTATAGCTTGAAGTTGCCCGTAAATTGTTTTTATCTCCGTCATATAACCATCAAATGTTCGATTTATTACTAATTGGAACATGTAGTTAATACAGTCTTCTTCTGTAATTTCTTCAACTTCCGCTTGAATAACTTCTGTTATTTTTACATAGAGTTTTCTTCCCAATTCTTCAATATGTTCTTTTGAACGAACATTCTTAAAATAATAATTCTTCCATTCTTCAAGTGTCTTTGGAGCACATTTTCTAATTGATTCGGATGTAGGTCCCACATTTCTTTTAAAGTTTAGTTGGAATCTATTCATTGCACTATTCAATATCCATTCTTTTGCCATTTTTCATCCCTGGTTTTTGTAATTAATAAATCGTTCTTTATTTTTAAATTGATAGGAAGTATCCACTTCTACCAATCCTTTTTTTATTAAATGTGCATTTAAAAAAGTTTTATTTTTTAAATAGACATAAGCCATTAAATGATTTTCTTTATCGTGTTTAATATTATCAAACTTTAAGAAAACTTTTTGTCCCTTGGTTTTTAATCTTAAAAATTCGGTTGCTTTCCCGTTTACTTCTTTTTTTTCTTTTACTCCGATTAAACGAACAATCAAATCATTGTTAAGCTTCAAAAGTTCAGGGCTGATAATTTCTTTTACCGAATAATATTCTTCTCTTTTTGTAGATCCGTTCATATCAATTTTTGAGCCAAATTGTAGTTTTTTCGGATCTATTTTCTTATCAAATTTGTGAAAGTCTTTAAAAATATAAGGTAGTTTCTTGATTTCTTCGTTAAAGTTAATTCTAGGTTTTTCTTCGATAATTTGATATTCATTGAAAGAATCGTTATCAATGTTCAACTTTTGTTTGATAAAAGGTAAAAACTCTCTATTAATTTCATAACCAATAGAGTTCCTTCCAAGTTTTTTTGCTGCGAGAGATGTTGTTCCGCTTCCAAGAAAAGGGTCAAGTACTGTATCCCCTACAAAAGCAAACATTTTAATTAATCTCTTTGGCAACTCTTCCGGAAATACTGCAATATGTCCGTCTTGCTTTGCTCCTCCAAAATTCCAATGACCTGCGAAATAGGTTTTCCATTCTTCTTTTGTCATTTTTGACAATTCTTTAATTTCTTTACTCGGGCGTTTGGGAGTTCCAAGTTTTTTGAAAATTAAAATAAATTCATAATCTATTGATAAAATTCCATTTCTCGGTGTAGGATAACTCCCCATTAATGATGCTCCACCGGTTGTATTTGAGGTGGTTTTTTTCTGCCAGATAATAGCTCCCATATAATCGAATCCTATGCTTTCACAAAATTTGATTATTTCTGTTCTTATAGGAATAACTTTATATCGACCGTAATAAACCGAACGCGCAAATTGATCGCCAATATTCACGCAAAGTCTACAACCATTATCAAGTACCCGATAACTTTCTTTCCATACGAGATTTAAATTATTGATATATTCTTCGTAGCTATCATTATAGCCTATTTGATTATCTACACCATAATCTTTTAATTGCCAATATGGTGGAGAAGTAACGATTAATTGAACCGATTTATCGGGGATGCTTTCCATTTGACGGCTATCACCAATCACTATTTTATGCTTTGTTTTTCTGTTCATTTTTATCTCTTATATAATATAAATATTACTAATTTGTAAGTGCAAAACTAATTGTTTACAATTTTTATTTATCATTACTTCCGCCTCTTTATAACCCATTAAAATATACTACTCTCTTTTTTCCCTGTCAAGGAGTTTTTACTTTTATAGGCACGAGGTATGAACATATTAATCGGGAATACTTGATATACTGAAGAGAGTTCATCGTACCTTGCTCCCTATCAACCTGGGGCCTGTACTGAATTTATTTCAATATCGTTTCAAGGATCCACTTTTCACTAATGTCACCCTGAATTTATTTCAGGGTCTCCGGTTCCCCGGATAAAGTCTGTAGCCTCAAAGATAGATAAGAGGGGAAAATATGTAGGGATAGCAAAATAAAATCCGTAAAATAGAGGTAAATTTGTAATTTTCAACTTTTTATGAAGTTTATAAACTAAAGCGAATTATCATAATTGTCTTACTGCATACTATTCAAAATTTTTCATGAAAAATAATATACAGTTTATGCTTAAGAATTTCTCTTAACTCAGGAACACTGACTCCCCACCAGTGTTTGCTTTCTTTAACAGATTCTTTAAAAATTTCTACAATTACATTATTTTCAATAACAAATTTTTCTGATTTTAATAAATCAGGCAATTCCATAGTAAAATATTTTTTTATTTTAGATAGTCTTTTACTACTATCTAACGCTGCACAGACGTGTGTATAAAAATGCTCCATTAGGAAATAACGTTCTATTTCATCTATAATTTCTTGTTCAATTTCATTGATTTTTAAATCGATTTTCTTTTCAATTTCATTAGTATTTTTTTTCAATAAAGGAAATAATTTATTTTGTTCACTTAATACAGTAGAAACCATATTTTC
>JAGGWH010000025.1 GCA_021157585.1 Bacteroidales bacterium
ATAGTACCACAATCATCTGAAGCAATTGGTTCCAATGCCATTGCATTATCGAAATCAGTTGGATCAGAACATTCTACAGTACGATCTAAATCACCAGCAAGAGTAGTCCAAATAGGAGCTGTATTGTCTTCAAATTGAATGGTTTGTGTGTGAATAGCTGTATTTCCACATTCGTCTTCTGCAGTCCAGGTTCTTACACTTGTATAAGTCCCAGTGCAAGCTCCAGGGTTTATACTTTCGGTATAACTTACAGTAGCATATCCACAGTTGTCTGTAGCTGTTAGGACTTCCGCAGCTACGATTGTGTTACAATCAACGGTCTGATCCATAGGAAGTGCTTCAACAAATTGTGGTGCAATTATATCTTCAACGGTAATGACTTGTGTTTTGGAAGTTGAGTTAGAGCAATGGTCAGTTAGTGTCCAAGTACGTGTTATTGTATAATTGTTAGGACATGAACCAGCAGTTATTATATCAGAATAAGCAATATCATCGGCAGAAGGATCACAATTGTCTGTTAGGTTACTAATATTTCCTGTTAATGTGGTGTCTAGTGGGTTTTCTGTACAGGAGATTGTAATATCCGCTGGTAAAGTAAAGTCAGGACCAATTACATCTCCAACAATTAACGTTTGTGTTGCAATACTTGTATTTCCAGCAAGATCAATGGCAGTCCAAGTACGGTCTATTCGATAATCATTAGAACAGTTTCCATCGGTTTTTATTTCACTTAAACTGAGGCTTTCTACTCCACAGTTATCCGTCGCATAAGGAATATTAGTAGCGTCGAAAAGAGTAATAACATTGATATCATCAATTAGATTTCCCAGAGTGGTATTAGCAGGAGCACCTTGGATAGCTCGAAAAACGAAAACGGTTGAGCTTTGTCCTGCAGGAATTGGAAAATCAATGGTGTGTATAGACCATCCTGAAGTTGCAGTAGCCGTAAAAAGACCTAAAGAACTTAAGTTTCCCATATCGGGACCCGTAAGAACTTCCATAATATCATCGCTTGTATTTGAGCCCGACATTCTTTTATGATGGGCAAAGCTGATTTGAACTGTTGTTGTTGGAACAGTACAGAATTCTTGATAAAAATCACCGACATTATTTCCGTTAAGCTCAGCGTGTTGGTTTCCGCTGTAAGAGACAACGCCTTCTATTTTACCACTTTTTTGGATTTCGATACGGTTGTCAACAGCAGTAGTACTCCATCCTGAAATATCTGAGGCTAAAATAGAAGCCCAGCTCCCTGAAATTGCGGGTTCTTCAAAATCATTATTTTCAAAAGCTTGGATGCAGTCAGAGCATTCTAAAGTTACATCGGCAGGAACATCATGAATTACTGGTAGTTCAGTATCTGGGCCAACGGTTATATCAAAACTACAATTTACAGTTTGCCCATTGGAGTTGGTAGCAGAGTAACTGATTGTTGTGAGCCCTTCTGGAAAAAGATCGCCGCTATTAAATCCGCTTCCATCTGTTCTTACCACTGGAATAGCTCCTTCACAATCGTCTTTGGCAGTTGGTGTAATAAAGTTGGCTACTGCTCCGCAAACGCCAGTATCCATGGGTAAGTTTTGATCTATTGGGCAATCGATAAAGAGTAAATCACTTTCGATAGTTGAAAGTAAGGATGCGCTATTGTTGGTATAATCAGTTTCTAAAATATCGTTAGAAACGGTGGCCGTATTTGTTACGGAAGGTACAGCTGAACAATCTGGACTTGCTATAAATGTTCTTGTTAGAACATCTACAATGTGCATAGTCGGCACTATTGGCCAAGTGATAGTTCCTGCATTAAAAGTTCCGCCATCAGTAGCAGATACAAAGTTTAAACCTGCAGGAAGAATATTTTCAATGAGCACATTTTCTGAACGGTAGTTGCCAATATTTGTAATTGTTAAGGTATAGGTAATGGCTTGATTAACAGGAGCAGGTTCGGGAGAAGCCGTTAGAGTGATAGTTAAATCAGGCAGAAGTGTAACAGAAATAATCTCGGTTACTTCGTTATTATTGAAATTGATTTCAGTCGTTGAAGTAACTATTTGAGCTGTATTATTGACTAATGTAGTTCCTCCTGAAAAACTGGCTTTAGAATTTATTTGTGCCTCGTAACTTAGGCTCCCAGAAGCACCAGGTGCCAGATCTGGTAATGTAAAAACCAAAGTATTGCCATTATCGGTAGCGCCATTGGGATTGGTAATTGATAAATAGTTTTCATCATAATCATCCGTAATTTCAACATTCTTGGCGGTTAAATTTCCAAGATTGGCATAATTTATCGTGTAAGTGACAATATCATTTGGAAAGGCAGGGTTTGGCAAACCTGTTTTTTGAATGTCTAAATCGGGATAAGATTCTATTAATGTAGTGGTTGAAGTGTCGTCGGCATCATCTGCATTTGTGGCATCAGCTAAAACGTAATTGGTTAGAAGAGTTCCATTAGGAACGCCCATATCCACAAGAACGTTTACTTCTATTTTTGTGAAATCACCTCCCGCTAGTGGGGGTAGAACCCAAATATTATCTCCCGTGGTTGGTGTAGGCGTAGCTGAAAGAAAAGACACCTTAGAATCGTAAGTCTCTGTAACGGTAAGGTCCTCGGTATCTTTATCGCTATAATTGTAAATATAAATGGTATAACTGAGCGTATCTCCTGCTCTAATAGGATCTGTATTGTCTAATTTGGAAAGAAGCAAAAGGGCTTTGTTCGGTGCTGGATTATGAATTTTAGTTTCTATAGTAATCGATTCTGAAGTTGTAGGGCAAATATTCGAAGTTCCAATTACATCTAGGAAATTATAATGATTAGCTGCTGATGGATCGTCCAAAAAAACATCGACATAAAAATAAAAGGCATCTCCCGGTGCTAGCCAATCTGTTTCGGTTAATGGATTTCCGCTTAAGTCGTAAAGGCTAATATCAAGTAATACATCTTCTTGAGGATGCCCAGTTTGTAAGGTGTCTATGGTAAACTTATCGTATATATTTCCTTGATTGATAACATTTACTAGATAACGTACAGTTGAATTTCCATTTGATTTAACTTCTCCTTCTCCCAGTGGTGAAAAAGTGAGAGCACAGTATTGCTCAATTTCTGTTGAAACTGTTTGACTGTTTATTTCTGCACTTTCTTCAAAGCTTTTAATGCTGGCATAATTTTCTGCTGTAATTGGTGAGTCCGAAACGTAGTAGAATGTATTCGCAGCTTGATTTCCGGCTCGTAATTGAATAGTTATTTCTCCTGATTCTGCCCCTAAGGTTGCTAAAGTAGGTATCTCGTTTTTTGTCCAACTTAAAGTGTTTGAAGCTGCATCATATATTCCTGCAGGAAAAGATGAAACATAGGTGTAGCTTGTTAGATCAGGTAGATAATCTGTAATTTCTACTTCTGTTGCTTTGGTGATACCCGTATTGGTATAATGGATAGTATAGCTTATTATGTCGCCAGGGTCTGCACTTATTGAACCAAATTTACTAATGCTTAGATTTTGGGCAGATACTTCACTATTCAAATAAAAGGGGCTAAAAAAAGTAATCAAAACAATTATTACATTGAAGAATTTACTGGGGTAAGTATTCAGTTTTTTAAGGGTACAGAGTTTTTCTACCATAATCTTGTGGTTATTAAGTTAATCCAATTCGATTCGCCCCGAAGTAAAAACAAATAATATTTGTATTGTTATGTAGTTAAAATCCCCTAAATATAGTTCCTCAAATATACGAAATATGCGGACTGATACCTAATTGCAAGAGCTAATTTTTTTTTAATTAAAATTACATTATCTATGTATATTACTCTTAATCAGTAAGTTGCGAATGGAAAATTATTTTACTCCTGACTGGTGTTAAGTTGATCTTTCCAAGAGGGATTAAGAATTTAGTAAATGGGAAGTTTTTCAAATTGAGAAAAAAATTGTTTAATGATTTGCAAATCAGATATTAACAGTTGATGTTTGTAAGTTTTATTGCCCAGAGGCTTTGTCAATTAAGCATTTCACTATTTTTGTAAAAAAATATTTTTTATGGCAGAGAGCTATAACGACGCGAGTGTTAAATCGTTAGATTGGAAAGAACATATCCGTCTTCGGCCGGGAATGTATATTGGGAAGTTAGGTGATGGATCATCTCATGATGATGGTATCTATGTTTTAATTAAAGAGATTATTGATAATTCTATCGATGAGTTTGTTATGGGAAATGGCAAGCGAATTGATGTTGAAATAACAGACCGACAAGTACGAATTAGAGATTATGGTCGTGGCATACCTTTGGGAATGGTTAACGCCTGTGTATCAAAAATGAATACCGGTGCCAAATATGATTCAAAAGTATTTAAAAAAGCTGTTGGTCTGAATGGTGTTGGAACAAAAGCAGTAAATGCACTTTCTTCTAATTTTTCTGTTCAGTCTATTCGTGAAGGCAAATCAAAACGTTCTCTCTTCGAAAGAGGCAAAATTATCAGTGATGGAAAAGCAGAAAAGAGCGAGGAGAAAGATGGCACTATAGTAACCTTTATTCCTGATACAGA
Source organism: Bacteroidales bacterium (assembly GCA_021157585.1). Lineage (NCBI taxonomy): Bacteria > Pseudomonadati > Bacteroidota > Bacteroidia > Bacteroidales > Bacteroidales bacterium. Next base: position 4,535 of record JAGGWH010000025.1, read on the forward strand.
ATTATTTGGCAATTATCGCTTTATAAGTGATTATATCGAAAAAATGTTGTGGAATTATGCCTACCTCAATAATGGTTTAATATTGAATTTTAATGGCGAAAAAATTGTAGCAAAGAATGGCTTGCACGATTTATTAGTCAACCAAATTGACGGTAAAATTTGCTACCCGATTATACACTTAAAACAAGATGAATTTGAGTTTGCTTTTACGCATACCAAACAATATGGAGAAGAGTACTACTCTTTTGTAAATGGTCAGCATACCACTCAAGGCGGGACACATCAAAGTGCTTTTCGTGAAGCGATTGTAAAAACTATTCGTGAGTTTTATAATAAAAATTTTGAGCCTTCCGATGTTCGTTCTTCCATTGCTGCCACTATGAGCATAAAAATCCAAGAACCTATTTTTGAATCTCAAACAAAAACAAAATTGGGTTCGCAACATGTTGAGCCCGGAGGAACAAGCGTACGAAATTATGTTGGAGATATTGTAAAAACAAACCTCGATAATTTCTTACATCGTAATCCGGAAACTGCAGAAGCTTTACTTCATAAAATTCTGATGAATCAGAAAGAACGTAAAGAAATGGCAGGAATTAAAAAGCTCGTTCGCGATAGTGCTAAAAAAGTAAGTCTGCATAATAAAAAGCTTCGCGATTGCAAAGTTCATTTGAATAGCAAACACGAAAAGAGTCTGGAGACAACTTTGTTTATTACCGAGGGCGATTCGGCAAGCGGTTCAATAACTAAATCGAGAAATGTTGCAACACAAGCTGTATTTAGTTTAAAGGGTAAACCACTGAACAGCTTTGGTTTAAGCAAAAAAATTGTCTATCAAAATGAAGAATTTAATTTATTGCAATCAGCATTGAATATAGACGAAGACATGGATAACTTACGATATAATAATATCGTAATTGCTACCGATGCCGATGTGGATGGAATGCATATTCGTTTACTGCTTCTAACCTTTTTCTTACAGTTTTATCCTGATTTAATCAAGCGAGGACATCTCTATATTTTACAAACACCTCTCTTCCGTGTTAGAAATAAAAAGAAAACATTTTATTGTTATTCACCCGAAGAAAAAGAAAAAGCGCTTCAAAAATTAGGTGCTAATCCCGAAATTACCCGATTTAAAGGTTTAGGAGAGATATCTCCCGATGAATTCAAATTTTTTATTGGTGCCGATATACGCTTAGAACCGGTTATATTACGTGGCGATTCTGCTATTAGTAATTTACTCGAATTTTATATGGGTAAGAATACTATGGATCGCCAAAACTTTATTATTAATAATTTGCGCCAGGAAGAAAACTTGACTTCTGAAGCAAGCTGAAAAGCTAAGAGTGCGATTTAAGAATTAAGAGTGTAAAGTTATTCCACAAGGGCTTTCACTTCATCTTCTTTTCACTTCGCCACTTCTTCTAAAACCGCTACCTTTGCTCAATGATTTATCCACCACAATTTGAAGAGAAAATAGGATTTACTAAAATTCGCGAATTGCTCAACCAAAATTGTATTAGCGATATGGGTAGGCAATGGGTAAATAAATTAAGCTTTAGCAGCTCTTTTTCATCTATAGAATTGTGGTTAAATCAAACCGAGGAAATGCAACAAATTCTGTTGGGCGACCTTGGAATCCCTATACAAGATTATTTTGATTTACGTCCCGATTTAATTCAGCTCCGGCTCGCAGGAAGTTATTTAAAAACAGAACGCTTCTTCGACTTCAAATCATCTCTGAACGTAATCAATCAAATGATTTTGTTTTTTGAGGCAAAACAGCAAGATTATTCACATCTACACCGTCTGAGTTCTAACATAGAAATTGATTCTTTGATAATAAAGCAAATAGATGCTATTTTAGATGAAAAGGGGCAAATCAAAGACAAAGCTTCGGAAAAATTATTTGAAATACGATCCGAAATAAAAAGAGATAGTCGTCAATCGGAAAAGTCAATAAACGAAAGCCTCCGACAAGCAAAGAAAGCAGGATGGGCCAACGAAACTGTTGAAGCAACTGTTCGTAATGGTCGGTTAGTTATTCCCCTAAATGCTGCTTATAAACGTCAAATTCGTGGAGTTATTCACGATGAATCGGCAACCGGACAAACAGTATATTTAGAGCCTGATAAAGTTTTACAACTAAACAATAAAATCAAAGAACTTGAGGCCGAAGAAAGAAGAGAAATACTTCGAATATTAGTTGCTTTTGCTGACTTCCTACGCCCGTCGATAGATTCTCTATTATATGCTTATCGTTTTTTGGGATTGATAGATTTTATTATAGCCAAAGCACGTCTGTCTATTCAACTAAATGCTGTTAAACCCGATTTACGCGATAAGGCTGAAATTCAGTGGTACCAAGCAAGACACCCCTTACTTTATCTTTCGCATAAAGCACAGGGCAAAACTGTTGAACCACTTGATATTCATCTACATAAGCAAGAACGAATTCTTATTATCTCAGGCCCAAATGCCGGAGGTAAATCGGTAGCACTTAAAACCATTGGCTTACTTCAATATATGCTTCAAAACGGATTACTTATTCCACTTAAATCAGCATCAATTGCTGGGATTTTCAAACGTTTTTTTATTGATATAGGCGATGAACAATCCATTGAAAACGATTTGAGTACGTATAGTTCTCATCTATTAAATATGCAATATTTTATATCACAAGCCAACACTAAAACTTTATTTTTAATTGATGAGTTTGGAAGTGGTACAGAACCGATTTTAGGTGCTGCTATTGCAGAAGCTATTTTAGAAGAACTAAACGAAAAAAAAGCCTTTGGAGTTATAACTACCCATTATGCAAATTTAAAGCTTTTACCCACCAACGACAACGGAATGATAAATGGCGCCATGTTGTTTGATACTAAAAAAATGATCCCGCTTTATAAGTTAGTAATGGGAAGACCGGGAAGCTCTTTTACTATTGAAATTGCACGAAAAATAGGATTTTCAAAGAGTCTGCTAAAGAAAATTAATAAAAAAGCAGATCGGCGTCAGCTCGATTTTGAAGAGCAGATACAACAACTCGAAGTGGATAAAAAAACCTTAGAAAAAAAGCAAGAGCAAATTAGCTTAATGGATGAGCATTTAACAGAAACTTTAGAAAAGTATCAAACTCTTTACAGTGATTTACAAAAAGAGAAAAAAGCTATCCTTACCGAAGCAAATAAACAATCGAAAGAAATCTTAAAACAATCTAACCGACTGATTGAAAAGTCTATAAAAGAAATTCGTGAAAATGCTGCAGAAAAGAAAAAGACACAAGAAATCAGGAAAAATATTCAACAGGAAATAACTCGTTTAGAAAGAGAGCCTAAGGTAGAAACACCTGCACAACATAAGACTATAGAAAAGCAAATTGCCAACAAAAAAGTAGAAAAAAAAGTAAGGAAACAAGTTCCGCTTAAAGTTGGCGATTTAGTAGTTATCGATGGTCAAAATACTGCCGGAAGTATAGCTTTGATTAAAGGCAAAAAAGCAAAAGTAGACTTTGATACTATGCAAATGTTTATCGAGCTTACTCGGCTTGAAAAAGTAAGTAAAACACAAGAGCGTAAGCTCAAAAAAGCAAATATTAAGTCGAGTAATATTGCCCAAGATATATCAGAAAAATCAGCCGATTTCAATCCTAATATCGATGTTCGTGGTATGCGTGTCGACGAGGCTTTAATTCATATTCAACGTTTTATTGATGATGCTGTTTTGCTTGGTGTTTATCAGCTTCATATTTTGCACGGCAAAGGAACAGGCGCATTACGTCAGGTGATACAAGAATATTTAAATGCAAATCGTGATGTCAACCGTTATTACGACGAGCATATCGAAAGAGGCGGACACGGAATTACCGTTGTGGAGTTGTAAATTAATTTGATAATTATCATTCTATACTGACCCCTCAACGCTCGACCCTTCATTCCTCTCCATTGTTACGATAAGTCAAGATGATATGAAATATTTATTTAACTAATCATAAAAAACCGCTCCTCAAAAATGAAGAGCGGTTATAAATTGTAAATATATGGTTGATTAAATAACCCCTTGATCCATCATAGAGTTAGCTACTTTTAAGAAACCTGCAATATTAGCACCTTTGGCATAATTTATAAACCCGTCATCTTCAGTACCATACTGAATACAAGCAGCATGAATATCAGTCATAATTGTTTTGAGTTTCTGATCAACTTCTTGAGCACTCCAATTAAATTTCATAGCATTTTGCGACATTTCTAAACCTGAAACAGCAACACCACCGGCATTTACTGCTTTACCAGGACCATAAGGAATTTTCGCATTATGAAAAGCCTCAATAGCTTCAGGAGTACAACCCATATTAGAAACTTCTCCAACATACTGAACACCATTTGCTAATAAAGTAGCAGCGTCATCACCATTTAATTCGTTTTGGATAGCACAAGGCATTGCAATATCAACTTTAACTTCCCAAGGTTTTTTCCCTGCAAAGAATTTTGCTTCAGGAAATTCCTCGGCAAATGGAGCTACAACATCATTATTAGATGCACGCAATTCTAAAAGATAATCTATCTTTTCTCCTGTAATACCTGTTTCATCATAAATATATCCATCAGGACCGGAAATAGTAACAACTTTAGCACCTAATTCATTTGCTTTTAGAGCAGCACCCCAAGCAACATTACCAAAACCGGAAATACTAATTACTTTTCCTGCAATAGTATCATTATGGGCTTTCATCATTTCATTCATGAAATAGATTCCACCAAAGCCTGTAGCTTCCGGACGAATTAATGAGCCGCCCCAGTTTCCACCTTTACCTGTAAGAACACCGGTATTTTCGCGAGCTAATTTTTTATACATTCCGTATAAGAAACCTATTTCACGACCACCGACTCCAATATCGCCGGCAGGGACATCAGTTTCAGGACCAATTAAACGCCATAATTCAAGCATAAAAGCTTGAGAAAAACGCATAATTTCAGCATCTGATTTTCCTTTAGGATCAAAATCAGATCCTCCTTTACCTCCACCCATAGGCAGAGTTGTTAAAGAATTTTTGAAGATTTGTTCAAAACCTAAAAACTTAAGAATACTTAAATTCACACTTGGGTGGAAACGTAATCCGCCCTTATAGGGACCAATTGCGTTATTAAATTGAACACGATATCCAAGATTTACCTGAACATTACCGCTATCATCAACCCAAGAAACTTTAAATGTAAGAATTCTGTCAGGTTCAACTAAACGTTCAATAATTTTTGCTGATTCAAATTGTGGGTTTTCAGCCAAAACATCCTTAAGAGATTCTAAAACCTCTCTAACCGCTTGGAGGTATTCCAATTCACCGGGGTGTTTGGCCTCCAAATTGTTCATGATTTGTTCTAAATTCATTACTGATTTTTTTATAAAAATTGTTTTGTTATTATTTTCACAGGGCAAAGGTATTCATTTTATTTATAAGCAATGATTTTCTTTATTTAAAACGATTGCAAACATATTATCTTGCTGATTTAAAACTAATTACGTTAATAATTTATATTCAATACAGACTATTCTTAATTAAACCGTTTTTTAACTTACGCAAGGTCCTGAATAGCTGCACTTTCTGCCTCTATTAAAGTCTTAAAATCGGATAAAAATTCTGAGTCTTCAAAATTCACATCACTAAGTGCTTTTTTAAATTGTTTTGAGTCGAATAAGAACTCTCCTTTTTTACTTATTTGAGAATATATAAAATGTATTTCGGGATAAGTTACAAACAACATACTCAAGAAAACAGCAACACTTCCAAAACGCAAACGAGTTTTACTTTTTAGCGAATAATGAACTTCTATTAGATTTCCTGTTTGATTATGGGATAACATTCGGAAACTACCTTTATTTTCTTTACTGTTTTGTTGCAAGAAATAAAGTGCAGGAAAGTTTTTCATTGCACGCAAATTTTCAACCTTCATCAATTCAATATCAAACTTTTGTCCATTATCTCGAATCAGCAATTCAAGTTTATCGTCTTTATCATTTTCAACAATATACATTTCAATCATATCGGCTTTTGCCTGAATACGATCATTAACACATTGGAAGAAATAAAAAGCTAAGTCTTTCATTTATTATTTTTCGATACAAATATACAGAGTCCTTTTTAAGCACGTAATTTTTGTCATTTCAAGTGTAACGAGAAATCTCATTTTTCAAAAACATATTTCTCTCCGTCGGGCTTTGGCGTAAACTCAGTCGAAAGCTGACGGATCGAAGATGAATATTAGCTATGTTTCTTACCGTACAAAAAACAAAAAAGCTCCACTTTATTGTAAAGCAGAGCATAATTTTAATTCTAAATTCTATTTATAAGCGTGTACTCCAAATGGATTCTTAATATATTCGCGCAATAGTTTTGCTTCTGATTCCGAAGTTTCTAACACAGCACGTAAAACATCTTCAATAACAATAATACTAACTATTACATCACCATCCAAAATAGGTATATGACGAATATGCTTATCAACCATAGCATGCATTAAATAAGCACTTGTGTCTTCCATTTTGCCAACAACAATATCTTCTGCCGAAGTCATAAGTGTTTTAACCAAATTTGTTCCATCAAGAGTTTTTCCAGTTTTATAACATTTGTATAAAATATCTCTTTCGGAAATAATGCCAACCAATTCTTCATTACTATTTACAACTAATGCCGCACCAGATCCTGTTTCATCAAGACGTTTAACGGTTTCGTATACAGAAGAGTCTTCCGTAACCGTTACAACCATTCTTCCTTTGTTTTCAACTATTTTTGAAACTAACATAAATTCTCCTTTTTATTTAAAAATTAGTAAAATCTGCATCAGAAAAATATTTCATAAACTGTGTTCTTTCAAACAGTATTGGTTTACGAATATTTTTCTGGCTCAATTTACCAATAAAATCTTTAGTTTCATCATATTTTTTTGAATCCATCCAATTTTCAAGGCTTTTATTCATTTCGGTAATAACTTTTGATCCGTTTTTTATAATACTCGAAACAACTTGAACTGCTTTTGCTCCAACAAGCATATTTTTAATCACAGACTCACCATCAACAATACCTGTAGAAGAAGCCAAATCACAAGCTACTTTAGGAGCTAATATTCCCATCCAACGCAAGACCATGCTATTGTCTACTGCCAAACTATTAAAAGACTGATTAATTACTTTTTCTTTTTCAATATCTACATCAGGCGAATAAAAACGATTGAAAAGAACCATTCCTTTAATATCTGTTTGACTTAAACGCATAAAAAAGTTAGCTACTCCTGAAAAATAATTACTCATTTTTACACTCACTGGAATAGAAACAACATCACTTATTTGGTTAATGATATCAAAATAAGATTTCTCATAATCGAAACCTGTATATTCAGTATCGGCGGGCAAAACAAAAACATTCAATTCTAAAGCATCGGCACCAGCATCTTCCATTTTAAGGGCAAACTCAACCCATTCGCCATGACTCATGCAATTGATACTTGCAATAATTGGAATATCGACTTCATTTTTACAGGATTTAATTAAATCCAAATAATCGCCTATATTTTTTTGCTTAGTGTAATAAGTTAAATAATTTTCAGCATCACCAAACGAATCGTACATATTATTCACTCTTTGAGCATCAACATCCATTATGATTTGTTCTTCAAAAAGCGATTTTAGAACTACTGCTCCAGCACCAGCATCAGCTAACTTTTTAACTTTCTCTACAGAATCGGTTAAAGGCGAACTACCTACAATAACAGGACTTTTCAGCGTTAAGCCCAAATACTTTGTTGAAATATTTGCCATGATTTACTTAAATTATTAACTTATTCTCTAACAATTAATATATGATTTTCAGAATAATGTTTCGCCTTTTTAGCGAAACACTATTCCAAAACTCTATTATTTTGCTGCTTTAAAATCTATTCCCTGAATAAAATTATCGATACCAATAGCCGCTTTATGACCGTTGGCAATACCATGAATTACATCAGGACCTTGAATAATATCGCCACCCATAAAGAACCATTTAACACCTGTTTGAAAGTATTCATTTGTTTGAACACGTCCACGTGGACCAAATTCAATATTCTCTTTAAATTCATCGGAGATATATGTTAAATCCATACCCTGACCAATAGACTCAATAATCTGAACACCAGGCCAGAATTCTTTTACATCCATTGAACATTGGGGATTAAAACGTCCGGTTTCATCAAATAGAGAATTACATTGAACAACATGCAAACCTGTTGGAACACCATCTTTAATCTCGATAGATTGAGGAGCCCAACCGGGGTTGATAATAGCACCTTCTTCACGAGCTTCAACAACTTCTTCCCTATCGGCAGGCATAACATCTTCTTTTTCTAAAGATGTTGCAATAATATTTACTTTACCGTATTTTACTTTTTGCATACGAGCTAAAGAACGTGTAATATCCATAGCAACATTACCTCCACCAATTACAACAATAGATTCTGCTACTTCAATTTCTTCACCGGCAGTAATCTTATTTAGCATATCTGTTGAAAAATAAACATGCTCATTATCTGATCCCGGAATTCCGGTAGAACGACCTAAATGCAAACCTGTTCCGGAAAATACAGCATCATAGTCTTTTCCTAATTGCTCAAGGGTAATATCATCACCAATACGGGTATTATATTTAATATCTACACCTAAGGAAAGTATATAATTAATATCCTTATCAATCTGATCGTAAGGCAAACGATACTCAGGAATACCATAACGCATCATACCTCCTGCTTTAGCAAATTGCTCGAAAATAGTAATATTATATCCCATTTTAGCAAGATAGTGAGCAGCAGATAATCCCGAAGGACCAGAACCGATAATAGCAATTTTCTTATCGTTATTTTCTATATCGTTAGTATCAAGGATATCTTTATACTTATCACTTGGAATTTGGTCGGCAATATAACGTTTCAACCAACGGATGGATAAAGGATCTCCTTTATGCCCGATAGAGCAAACGGTTTCACATTTATGAGTACAAATACGTCCACAAATTTCGGGTAATGGGTTCGTTTCATAAAGAACACGCATTCCTTCTTCTATATCGTCATTACGAACAGCTTTGATATATTCAGGAATACCCATATGTGCAGGACAAGTTGCAGTACAAATACCACATTCCACACAACGATCTGCTTCTTTTTGAGCTTGTTCTTTGGAATAACCTTTCACCATTTCTATAAAAGAATCGCTTCTTTCTTCAGGATGAAGGTGTTCCATTTCAACTCTTTTCAAACCGTAGAATTCATAATTACCTTCAGGTTTTTTCCAGCCTTTTTCATTTTCATCCCAGTCTTTTTTATCAACACCGGGGGTATATCTAAACTCTTCAGCATCTGTTGCCACCCACGTATATTCATTGGACAAAGTCAAAGAATTAGTAGTACATACATCAACACAAAGTGCACACCAGCAACAACGGCCATAATCGATACGAGGGCGCAAACCACTATCTCCATCAACAGGATCTTTATAAGGAACCAAATCAATAGCCTCATTCTCACAAATATCTTCACAAGTACCACAACCTATACAGACATCCACATCATTTTTATGGAAACCACGATAGCGTTCAGCTCCCGGACGATCGTTAAAAGGATCTTTAACAGTAACCGGATCCTTAGCAACCCTTTTCCAGGCGGTAAACGGACTTAAAACATCTTTTATATTCATTTCAAATACTTTTTAATCAAACAATAACAAGCTATCTCTCTATTTCGGGTGGACAAGTAGCCAATGAAACCATAATTCCAGCTGTATCTGCAATATTTGCATTAATCAACAATTTCTCCAACAACGCATTAGCGTGAGTATAACTTGGACCTTTAAGATTTACACGACGTGGTTTATCACTACCATCGGTAACCATATACATACCATATTCTCCTCTTGAACTTTCGCATTTCTGATAAGTTTCTCCTTTAGGAATACGCCAATGCATAACATTTGGCGTTTCTGCTCTGATATCACCTTTATCCGGCATTTTTGCCATTATCTGACGAATCAAATCTACTGTTGTTTGAAGGTCGTGCCAACGAACGCGACTACGAGCATATACATCTGATTCAGTAGTTGTAAAAGGCTCAAAATCCAGTTCAGCATATTTTAAATAAGGATGTGTTTTTCTAACATCACGCATAACACCAGCAGCACGAGCAGATGGTCCATAAACGCCATATTTTTCAATCCAGTCTCTTGGAATAACACCTAATCCAACAGCTCTTTGCTTAAAAACAGAGTTATTGTACATCAAGTCATCGATATTTTTCACAAACTCATCAACTAACTTTAAGTTCTCTTCCATACGTTTTTTAAAACCATCTGGCAATAAACCACGAACACCGCCGGGGATGATATACATATGGTAAACACGACCACCTGTTAATTCCTCAAAACGGTCGAGAATAAGGTCGCGAATATAGTTACCCCACTGATAACCTAATCCCAAGGCAAAAGTTCCTCCCTGACCAGGAACACCACGTAACAAAACTTGTAAACGTGCCATTTCCAAGGCCAATGTTCTTAACCATTGAGCTGTTTCGGGAACTTCAATACCTCCTAAGTCTTCTATACTTGCTGCAAGAATATATTCATTTGGATCCGGTTCAGCTACACACATACGAATACAGGTTGGGAAACACTGTATGAATTTACGTCGCTCCATAAGTTTCTCGAAACCACGATGAAGGTAACCTACATGAGTTTTTGATTCTACAATTTCGTCACCACTAACAGTTAATTCTAACGACATATTACCCGTAACACCGGGATGTTGAGGGCCTTGCCAAATTTTTAAAAATTTATGCGAGCTCAAATCAATGATGGGCTTACCGTCTTCTCCCATTTCAGGATATAAGCTCCTGTCCGGGTTCATCTGAAATAATTTTTTTATATCCATCGTTCTTTCCTTAATCGTTAGGGTACATTTTAGATTTCATATAAGTTGCAGGATCGTTTGATTGACGACCAGGACGTGGGAAGTATGTTTTTTCCGCATATTCCTTGGTTTTAAAATCACGACGATATGGTGGTAAATCATCCCAGCCTTCCAATATAAAGGGTTCTTCTAAGCGTGGACTTCCCGGAAAATCAATACCAAACATTTCCCTTAATTCACGCTGATAAGTCATCATATTTTCCCACAAATGGTGAGCAGACTCCATAGTTGCATTTTCGCGATCAATCATAACACGAACACCAATTTCGGTTAAGTCCGTTGGATTATTCAACAGATAAGTCAACTGAAAAACACCATCTTCGAGCCAGTCAACAGCAGTTAAAAGTGTAAGGTCGGTATATTTACGATAATCGCGCAAATAGGTAACTAAAGCGATGGCCTGCTCTTTCTCTACAGTAATAAAAGCCAAATGATCAAGCTTCTGGATATAATCCGAAGTCTCAAAACGACTTTCTATATCTTTAATTAAATCTATCATAATTGTATTATTTTACCAGTTGTAATCCGGCATATTCCAATCCTTAATAATTTTCTTCTGATTAGCTTTATACCAATCGAAATTTTCAGCATACTCATTAGCTTTTTCGGCTTTACCAGCTTTGATAAGCTCTTTTAGTTTAACAAAACCAGCTAATAATGCTTCCGGGCGAGGCATACAACCTGCAACATACACATCAACAGGTAAATAAGCATCCAAACGATTAATGGTATTATAACTGTCGTAATACATACCTCCGTTTATCGTGCAACTACCAAGAGCCATAATATATTTAGGACTTGGCATTTGTTCGTAAGTACGAATAACACGTTTCAATGTTTTTACGGCAAGATAACCTGATATTATAAAAACATTTGATTGACGAGGTGTAGGACGCATTTGCACTCCATAGCGGAACATATCAAAACGAGGAGTTACCAAGGGTGGAATCTCTATACTTCCACAGCCTGTTCCAAATCCAAGTACCCATAAACTTTCGGCACGAGCCCAGTTTAGAAATTTTTCAACAGGACCACTTTTTGGTTTTAATACTTCAGGACGGTCTTGACAAAAATAATCTTTTAATGGGTCAATTTCTACTGTGCTTCCGTCAGGAGCAACAACTGAGCGTTTTTCATTTTCAGGAGCAAGGAATTTGTCTACATCCAAGTCCTCAAATTTATGTTTATTCATATCTTTTTCCATAACTACAATAATATTATGATGGCCAATATCCCGAGAATAGTGGGGATTTTGAGGAACCAACGCACACTTTGTTCAATTCGAAAGCGAGGAAATACGGTTCCAACAAATACCGACCAGAAATAGATCAGGAATGTTTTAATAATTAATTCGAACCAAGAGGTAGCACCACCAAAGAAAAGGTTCATAAATAAGGCTGCTTCCGCAACGTGTAAAATTGCACCATTAGTTCTAAGCACGCCCAAAAATGTTCCATGATACTCTGTTGGAGGACCAATTGGGATTTCATTTGGTGCTTTAACTAAATTAAATGGTGAATGACCAAAGGCGCCTAAAAGACTTAACATGGCGGCAGCCGTAGCAAGTGGATTTGTCCACATAGTCCAATGAGTAATACCACCTTGTTGAGCAGCTACAATTTCAGAAAACGATAAAGTATTGTATTGAATTGCCAGAGCAATTATTGCCAAAGTCATAGGAACTTCAATAGTTGTAAACTGAGATAATCCACGACTAATACCAATAGCAGAATAAGGTTGTCCACTTTCACTAGCACCAAGAGCCATACCTAACATTCCGAAAAATTGAAAATAAAGGATGATTATTAAGTCACTAGAAAAGCTGTAGTTTGACCAATGTTCGTTTCCAAAAATCATAGGAATGAATAAGAACATTCCTACACCACCCATTAAACGAAATACAGGTCCAATATAGAACATTGTTCCATGTGTAAGCTGTGTACGTAATGAGTAAAGTTTTGTTAAATCAATCCAAGGCTGATACCAAGGAATACCATATCTACCAGCAACACGTGCTCCAATTCGACGCATTGTTGAACTCATAAGCATTCCCCAGTTTAAAACAATAAATAACCCCAAGAGGGTCCAAAGAAATTTTGTTATACTATAATCCATCTTATAATCCTCCTAAAGCAATTAAATAAAATATAACGATGTAGAGAACCACGTGTAAAGCGTAATTCTGCATGCTTCCACTGTAAATTCTTCTTAACCAATTTGCAAACTCCAATACTAAATTACTAAGCATTGCCCAAAAGGCAGTAATACCGGGACTAACCAAGAAACCTAAAGCCTTTTGATATCCGGCATATATGTTATAAGAAACGTGAGTAGTTTCCGGACGGAAAGGACGCTCAGCAGCATATACTATATTAAATTGACCTATTTTCTTAGCTTTCGAGCTCATAATAACAAGCCATCCCAAAACAAGCACAAAGGCAGAGCCTATAATTGTCATAACAGTTGAGCCATCCCAATAGCCAATACTTGATAAGGCTTTGGAACCTTCCCAACGAATAATATCTGTAGAAGCAAAATATGGTGCAATCACATCACCTATTGGTTGTAATATCATTTTTGGATATGCTGAGAAGATCATAATTCCGATAATTAAGATATAAGAGGGAACCAAAATCCAAGCACTTATCTCTTTCACATTTCTATGATTATCTTTTAACTGACCTAAGAAAACTGAGTGAATCAATTTATAGAGATACAAGAAAGCAATAACTCCAGCAAAGAAGATAATCGCTCCTTGGAAATACCAGCCTTTTTCGATAATGGCATTATAGAACAACCATTTCCCGGTAAATCCACTCAAAGGAGGAATACCACCAATAACGATAATCGAGATAAGCACAGCAACAAAAGAGAAAGGCATTTTTTTAATCATTCCTCCCATTTCATACATATTGTGCGTACCTAATTTCACAACTACACCTCCAATTACAAGGAATAAAATAGCTTTAAACATAAAGTGATTGATCACATAAACAAAACCGGCTAACCACCCCATATAAGACATTATACTGATAGCAAATAAGATATAACCCAACTGAGCCATACTGGAATATGCTAATAAACGCTTAGCATCTTCTTGAAAAGAAGCACTCATATTTCCAACTAAAGTTGTTAAGGCTCCTACCCAACCTAAAGTATATAATAAATTAGATGCTCCACTACTAGATCTATCCATATATAAGAATAGAAGCATCAATCCAAAAATACCAGCTTTAAGTAAAATAGCAGATACCATAGGAGATACGTCTGATTCTGCTTCACCGTGAGCACCTGGCAACCAAATATGTAAACCAAGAGAAGCTGTTTTTGTCATAAATCCAACAGCCAATAAGGTGTAAGCTAAAGTTGGTAAAATATTAATACTACCAATGGCAGCTAAAGAAGTATCAAAACTACTGGCAAAAGCCAAAGCAAATCCAAACAAAATGGCATAAGCACCACCAATAGAGAATAGCATATAACTATATCCGTGAGGCATAGAACGTTTCCCTCGAATAATTAAGAAGTAAGAACCCGCTGTCATCAATTCCCAAGAGAAGAAAAACTCTAACATGCTACTTGCCTCTATAATTCCAATTAATCCGGCGTACATCATCAATGCCATTGGATAAAACCCTCTGCGTATTCCTTTTTTATTATAACCGGCAACTAAAGTTAAAACACCACCGACTAAGAATATACCTGCAAATATTAAACGCATTAAATCATGTTCTAATGTAGGATATATATGAAACATATACCAAATAATACCACCAATAGAAACTGTGTTTTTGATATAAATTGGTAAGAAATCAATAGCAAACAAAAACAAAACAAACATTAAAGGAAGATAATTGATAAATGAACCACCTTCTACCATTGGAGTAACATAAACGCCCATAGCATAAAGCAAGATAGCCATAAGCCAAATTGGTAATAATTTATTCCATTCTATTTTAAAATCGGGTAATTCTTCATAATCTAGTTTAATGGCATATCCTAACCAACGGAAAAGATAAATACCTTCTAAAAACGACCCTCCTAAAATAGCGACCATCCAAGCCCAATGTCCGCTTGTAGCTAAAGTCATAATCAATTCCCATTTCCCGAAGAAACTTGGAAATGGAGGAAAACCAATCAGTGCAAAAACAAAAGTTCCAAATAAGAACAATAAGAAAGGCGATTTACGTAATGCAGCCCATCCTTTAATATCTTTTGCATTTATAATACCCGATAACCAAAATAATCCTGCTTTAGCAGCATAATGACTAATTAATATTCCGAAGGCGATAAATACCAATTTTTCGCCTAAAACATCGCTTAAACCAAGTATCATCGTTAACAGACCAATTTGTCCGATAGAAGAATAACCCAACAAACGATTAGGATTATTTTGTTTTGTACCTAATAAATTAGAACCTACAAATGTAATCCCGCCAATTATGGCGATATAATTTAGCCATTCGGCTCCACCAAGAGGCAACAATTTATATAGTACATAAAAACCTGATGATGCTGTGGCTGCTGAGACTAAAGCTCCTATACCGGGATTAGCAGCAGTATAAACATCAATTCCCCAACCATTAGCAGGGAAAGGTTTGAGTTCCAAAATAATGGAAACATAAATAAGAAATACTGCTATAACGGTAACTTTAGATGCTCCCATATTCGCAGCCAATAAATCGTCAATATTTAATGATCCTGCAAAATAATAAGCAAAGATAATTCCTATCAATAGTATGCCCGAGATAATTCCGGTTGCAATCAGATATTTCATACCTGCTTGCAAAGCTTTCCCATTTTTATTTATTAGTATTAAACCCGCAGTAGCAATACTTCCTACTTCGAGGAAAACAAAAAGGTTAAACATATCTCGCGTCATCACAACCACATTCAGACTCATAATAAACACAAGGAAAACAACCATAGCATTTATTCCGGCTTGTTTTAAGTCTTTATACAAATAAAGTCCTCCCAACAAACCAACAACATTAATCATAAATGTGAAGACGGCTTCGTAAGTACCCATCTGAAGATTGATAGAATACGGAGGCTTAAATCCTGCAGTAAAAATAGTTTCAACAGCTCTGCTATTACTCATAAACTCAAATAACCACTGAGCTGAAACAAAAGTCATAAAGCCCAATCCAGCCAACATAACCCATCCGGAAACATTTTTTAATGATTTTCCAAACAAGCCCATTATAAAGGCAATACCTAGGGCAACGGCAATAATATATATCGGTCCTACCATTTTAAATCTTTAAAACTGTTGATATCCAATGAATTTTTTTCGTGATGTAGTTTAAGCACATAAACTAACATTAGAGCAGAAACTCCTAAACCAATAACAATAGCAGTAAGCACCAAGGCTTGAGGTACCGGGTCCACTATTTTATCAGCTGCTTCTGAAGGCTTAATTACATCTAAAATCGGAGCGGCTTTTCCTCGCACATATCCGATACTCACCATAACGATATTAATTCCCGTATCGAAAATAGTAAAGCCCAGAACGATTTTGATCAGATTCTTTTGACTTAATATTCCCCAGAGACCCAATAGCATTAGAGCAAATCCTGTTGAAATAATTATATATTCCATAATTTAATTTTTTTCGTTTTGAGCGTGTGAGATTGTTCCCAAAATATTAGAAAGTTCTGCTCCCACTTTAAGTCCAACAAAAGTATAAATGACGGGTATAACACCGGCACTAAATAGCTCTCCAAGATTACCTAATCCCAATACGCTATTATCGAGGAATCCTCCGGCTAATAATATACCAAGAACGCCAATCAATACAAACGCAAAGCCTGAAATAGATTCCACAGTAGCGATTACTTTATGACTAACACCAAAATTAGGATTAGCCATAATCATTAGTAACACTCCGGAAGCGATTACTGCTCCACCTTGAAAACCACCACCCGGCGTTAAGTGTCCGTTAATAAAAATATAAATTCCAACCATAAAAATAATGGGTACAATAACTTGCGATGCAGAATCGAGCAATTCTGAAGTTATACGTACAGTACGATTTGGAATAAAATCTTCTTCACGAAATTTGAGAACAAAACTGATAATAGCAGCTGCTAAGAAAAGTATAGTCACCTCTCCTAATGTATCTAAACCTCTATAAGTAACTACGATTGCAGTTACAAGGTTAGCAGCACCAACATCTTTAGCTCCATTTTCAGCATAATAATTAGCTGTTCTGCTTAAACTTTCGTTTCCTTGATAAGCGTTAAACAAATCAAAAAAGATAAGCCCTACTGCAGCCAGTAAAATAATAATTAAAATTTTCTTAATCATTTCTTTGTCTGATTTTATTTAACACATAAAAGAATATTAAAGTGGTTAAACCACTACCTATCGAAGCTTCAGTCATAGCAACATCGGGAGCTGCTAAAAGAAGAAAAATAACAGAAGCGAATAAACTAACCAATCCGGAGGCAATAATAGCAACCGGCAATTTTTCGTGGTGGATGGCAATATAACCGCCAATCAAACTAGCCACTCCTAAAACTATAGCTATTGCAATAAACATATTACTCTCCTTTTTTATTAATTTTTACTTTACGAAGATACGCTCTGCGCGATTCATCAATTTCCTGATGCTCTTTCAATTTATCAACTTTCGAAATTTTCGTAAGCGGTATCTTAATATAATAAGCCGCTCTAGCCAATGTATGAGAAGAAACAGGGTTGGTAATTAGAACAAAAAGTATCAACACCATAAATTTGCCAAACCAACCGGGGAAAATGAAAAATAAACCTACCAGCGATAACATTGTCCCCAATGTACTGGCTTTGGTTCCGGCTTGAATACGGTTGTAAACATCTGGCATACGAATTAATCCGATTGATCCTAATAAAAGGAAAATCGAACCTGCGATAGCTACTGCTCCACCGAATATTTCCATCAAATTATTATCCATATTTTTTAAGTTTAAAACTAAAGACAAATTATTTCTTTAGCTTTTACATTATTTTTACAATCCTTTTTCCAAATAACGCGCAACTATTATAACGCCAAGGAAACCCAAAATACCATATACCAAAGCAACATCCATGTATATAATGCGGTTACTTAAAGCTGCTATAAAAGCAATTAAGGCAACACTTGAAACCGACATAACATCAAAAGCAACTATACGATCTGCACTAGTGGGCCCTAAAATAAATCTTACCATTGATACAACAATACTCAATAGGGTAATTGATACTGCGATGATAATCATTGTATTAACCATACATTACCTCCAAATATTTTTCAAATTTTTCAACAATTAGGCGTGTGCTTTCATTTATATCATCGGATCTAACATCAATCCAATGAATAAAAAGAGAATCGTCTATTAACTCAAGAGTAAAAGTTCCCGGAGTTAAAGTAATAGAATCAGCCAAAATAACCCTGCCAATTTTAGACTTTAATTTTGTTTTCACTTCAACAATACCCGGGTTGATTGGTAAGCTTGGCGATAATACTCTACGAGCAACATCGAAATTAGCTTTAACCAACTCCACAATAAAGGTGAACAAAAACATAAATGAATACAACATGGCTTTAGGTGATAAGCTTAAATTGCTAAATACTTCGCATTTTCCGCAAAGCAGTAAAGGCAACACAAGACTAATCCCAAAACCAAGTAACATGATCTCCAATTCTAGCGAGTTATTGAGTAACAGCCAGATAACAAAGAGCATGATGAACATGATTAGATAATTTTTCCACTTCATATTTTTGTGAAATTAATTTTAATTATTCCTTCTTTTGAATTGGACAAAGCTATCCTTAAACCACTATTGAGACAACAATTTTAATGGCAAATGAAACTTGTTTTATATAATAAAATAATAATAAATTTCGTAACAGAAGACTTTAATTATGGTATCAGTTGTTTAAATAACATATATTATTGTTAGCCAAATAAGTGATATAAATCATTTTTTTCTTTTTGTTAAGGTATCAAATTTGTAATTTCGTGCCATAAATCAAAATACTAATGGGAAATACTGATAAAGAAGTTCATTGTTTAGATTGTACATTTAAATCAAAGTGTTTTAATCTTCTGTCAAAAAACGAGCTAAAAGAATTATCCCAATCAAAGGTAAGTATCAACTATAAAAAGGGTGAAATAATCCGTAAACAAGGTACTTTTGTTTCCAGCGTACTATTTGTTAAAAAAGGAATAGCTAAAATATACAAAGAATTTGAGCACGCCGAAAATGTTAGTATCGTTGATTTCAGAAAACCCGGACAGCTAATAGGGCTACCCGATATCTTCAACGATAATTTAATTCAGTATACGGTTGCAGCACTTACAGATTGCGAAGTATGTTCTATAGATATACGACTCTTTGAAGATTTACTAAACAACAACGGTAGCTTTGCAGTAGGGATTATAAAATCTAATAATAATCAAACAAACGATATTATCGATTTTCATATTCAAAATAATTATAAGCAGCTTCACGGCAGAATAGCACATGCTCTAGTGGTTTTATCTGATAAAGTATTCGAATCAAATAGTTTTAATGTACCTTTTACTCGTCGAGATTTTGCCGAATTTACAAATATGAGCTCTATGAGTGTAGTTAGAATTTTAAAAGTATTTCGCAACGATAAACTCATTGAAATGAAAGATGGCTTAATTAAAATTCTTGATAAAGAAAAGCTTGAAAAGATTAGCCAATTTGGATAATGCTTGCACTTTAACTAACTCAAAAGTTACTCTCCTCAGAATATCTTTTAATAAGTAATAATTTTTCAATTAGATTAAAAAACAAACTCTTTCTCTAAAAAAGTTTTCAACTGATGAGCTGCTACATTGTTAATGATAACTCCTCTTTTTGAATAGGAAATCTCTCCCGTTTCTTCTGAAACCACCAAAGCCAAAGCATCGGTATTTTCGGTAATTCCAACTGCTGCACGATGTCGTAAGCCCAAAGCAACATCTATACGTTTACTTTTAGTTATCGGCAAAATACAACGGGCTGCCACTATCTTATTTTCTCTAATAATAACTGCACCATCGTGTAACGGACTATTCTTAAAAAAGAGACTTTCAATCAAGTCTGCCGAAATATCGGAAGTAAATTTCTCGCCGGTATCTATAACTTGTCGTAAATCATGTTTTTTACTTAACACTAGTAAAGCTCCGGTATTTTTATCGGACAAATGTCTGACGGCTGTAATAATTTTATCAATATCCAAAGGACTCTCTTCCCTATTTATTTTTCTGAATAAGAATTGTACTCGTTTTGGAGCCGACTCCAAAAATGCAGGAGAGCCAAAAAATAACAGAAACTGTCTGATTTCAGGTTGAAAGACAATAAGCAGAGCTATAAAGCCAACTCCGATAAAAGCACCTAAAATTTCGCTTAAAAGCTCCATTTGAAGAGCAACTACCAACTTCCATATAAAATAAATACTTGCAATACCAATAAACAAATTTATGGCAACAGTACCTCTTATCAAACGATATATTTCATAAATCAACAAAGCAACTAACAAGATGTCAAGAACATCCAGAAAGTTCATTTGAATAAAAGCTAAATTTGACAAATACATCATTAGGTTTAAAACTGCTTATACTTTAAAAACAACTTAATAGTTTCACTAGCCTCTTTAGAATCGTGTACACGCAGAATACTGGCTCCATTTAATAAGGCAATTGTATTCAAAACAGATGTACCATTTAAAGCTTCTTGCGGACTAATATTAAGTTCTTTAAAAATCATTGACTTACGTGATATGCCAACCAATAGCGGCAAGTTAAAACACTTAAATTTTTCTAATCCTTTTAATAATTGATAATTCTGATCGAGTGTTTTACCAAACCCAAAACCTGGGTCAAGCAAAATATTTTCTACATTATTATCTTTTAACAATTTTAGTTGCTTGTTAAAAAAAGCGAGAAGAGTATCAATTAAATTTCCCTGAACAGGGTTTTGCTGCATATTTTCGGGTATTCCGTTAATGTGCATCAAAACATAGGCTAATTTATTTTCGCCAACTACTTCAAACATTTTATTATCAATAGTTCCCCCGGAAATATCATTTATCATTTCAACACCCACATCAGCAGCTTTTTGAGCTGTTGAAGAATTATAAGTATCAACCGAAAAAATAATTTCAGGGTATTGTTTTTTAAGCATTTTTAGTGGCTGCTTCAAGATATCCCACTCCTCTTTATGACTAATTAGTTTACTACCCGGCTTTGTGCTAACAGCTCCTATATCTAAAATAACAGCCCCTCCTTTTACTAATTCTTCTGCTTTAATCAAGAAATAGTCGTCCTTTAAATTTATACCTCCATCAAAAAATGAGTCATCCGTTAAATTAAGAATTCCCATGATTTTAGGGCTGTTAATATCTAAACGTTTTCCTCTACAATTGAAGACTTGATTTACAGAAAAAGCTGTACTTTTACCCAACATTTAACACGATTTTTTGCAAAAATAAGAGATAATTACTCATGACAAAAACAAAACAGCAGTTTGAGGAGGCTATTAGTAAATGCCGAAATGTTTTTTTAACTAAAATGCAGGATTATGGTACTGCTTGGCGTATACTCAGAACCAGCTCTCTTACCGACCAAATATATATAAAAGCCAATCGCATCAGGAGCTTACAGATTAAAGGACATTCTAAGGTAGACGAAGGAATAGAAAATGAATTTATAGGAATAGTAAATTATTCTGTAATGGCTCTTATCCAACTCGATAAAGGACTTGCAATTAATAAAGATAATCTTTCTCAAAAAGATATTACAGAACTTTACAATCATCATATTTATGCATCTCAATCCTTAATGGAAAATAAAAACTACGACTACGACGAGGCTTGGAGAAATATGCGTATCAGTTCCCTCGATGATATTATTCTAATGAAATTGCTTCGTGTTAAGGAAATTGAAGACCACGAAGGTAAAACCATTGCATCAGAAGGATTAGAAGCTAATTATCAAGATATAATAAACTATGCTTTATTTGCCTTAATTAAATTAGCAGAGGAAAATAGCTAAACAAAAGATGACAAGGCTAAATTATATTAGTAGGTTCTTATTAGCACCCATTTTTATATTTTCATCATTTGGAAAAGGTGTCGATCCGCTTGGAACTGCATATAAGGTAGAAGACTATTTTATTGCTTACAATATGGATTGGGCATTACCCCTGAGTTTAATTATTGCTATTGGCTTAATTGCCTTGGAATTCAGCTTAGGTATTATGCTAATTTTTAATCTACTACCTAAATTTAGCCGTTGGGCAATGCTTGTCTTAATGGTATTTTTCACCTTGGTAACTTTTTTTGATGCCATATATAATCCCATTCCCGATTGTGGATGCTTTGGCGATGCACTGATATTAACCAATTGGCAAACTTTTTATAAAAATATCATTATCGACTTTTTGCTTATCGGGCTGTTTTTATATAAACCTAGAAAAATTAATTTACGAAAGAATTTAGTCTGGAGTTTAGTCATTTTTACAGCTTTCTTGAGTTTTTCTTTTTATAACCTTAAACATTTACCAATCATCGATTTTCGCTCTTGGAAAGTTGGCACGCAAGTTTTTAATACCGAGCAAAAAGCAATACAACTTTATCTGAGTTATCAGAATAAAAATACAGGTGAAATAAAAGAATTTTTATCTCCTAACTTTCCCTATCAAGATAGTCTGTGGCTTTCTAACTGGGAATATAAAAGTACGCGCGAACTCAATCCTAATACAGATTCCGAAAGTATAATGTTTTTTGATAGAGAGGGAAATGAAGCAACAAATGAGGTTTTAGGGATTTCAGGGATAAACCTCCTAATAATAGCTTATGATTTAGACGCTATAACAAAAGAGAAAGCAAAAAAAATAAGAACAGTTATTCAAATAGCAAACGAAGAAAACTTTCCCATAGCCATAATTACCTCTTCGGTTGGAACTAAAATTGCTAATTTCATAAATAATCATTTAATTGATATCCCCATATTCTTAGCCGATGATATTGATTTGAAAACAATGATAAGAAGTAATCCCGGGCTAATATTTTTAGAAAATGGGAAAGTTATCAAAAAGTGGGCATACGCCGATTTTCCTACTGACATAAATCAAATTTACGAATAAGATGGTGTGGCGATTTTTACTCAACAGAATCGGATACGGCATTTTAGTGCTTTTTGGAGTAGCTAGTTTAGTTTTTGTACTTTTTAACATACTCCCCGGCGACCCCGCCAGAATGATGCTCGGTCAGCGTGCAGACATCTCATCTGTAGAAGCCATCAACAAAGAATTAGGACGTGATAAACCTATGTTTACACAATATCTTCTATTTTTAAACGATGCTTCACCCTTATCTGTTTATCAAAACAAAAGTGATAATCAATCATTTTATTATACTCAAGAAAAATATGGAAATACCTTGAGGCTAAGCCCGAGAATAAATGGTTGGCAACTACTTCTTAAAAGCCCGTATTTACGTAATTCTTATCAAAGCAAAAAAACGGTTTCTTCAATCTTATCCGAAGCTTTTCCTAAAACATTATTGTTAACAGCAGTTTCCATGAGTTTTGCACTTATTGTAGGAATGTTTTTAGGTATTTTAAGTACTTTATTTTCTAAAGCTTGGTTCGACAAATTACTTTTTGGAATTTCTACTTTAGGTATGTCACTCCCCTCCTTTTTTGCTGCAATGCTTATCGCCTGGCTATTTGCTTTTGTTTTAGGAGACATTACAGGGTTAAAACTATACGGTAGTCTATACGAAATAGACGATTTTGGAATGGGTAGACATTTAGCATTAAAAAATTTAATTCTTCCTGCATTAACATTAGGAATAAGACCATTAGCTATAATTATTGAATTAACAAAAAGCTCATTAGAAGAAACTTTAGCCGCTGATTATATTCGAACAGCTCGGGCAAAAGGTCTGAGTACTTGGCAAATAGTATGGCGACATGCTTTAAAAAACGCTATAAATCCGATAATAACAACAATATCCGGATGGTTTGCTTCCCTGCTTGCAGGAGCCGTTTTTGTAGAGTATGTATTTGATTGGAAAGGAATGGGGCTGGTAATTGTAAATGCAATAGAAAAATACGATTTCCCTGTTTTGATGGGAGCAGTATTGTTTATTGCCAGTCTTTTGGTTCTAGTAAATATTTTGGTCGATATCTCCTACCGACTTATTGATCCAAGGATAAAATTTGACTAAGCACAAACATTATTTATAGAAATATTTTCAAATAATTCGATGTATCTTTGTAAACTAAAAAATTTAATATAAAAATTAGAATCATGAGAAGAAATATAGTTGCCGGAAACTGGAAAATGAACAAAACCTTTGAAGAAGCTGACGAATTGTTATTTAGCATTGCAGAACCTCTTCAAAAATTAAATTTAGATTCAACCCAAGTCATCCTTTGCCCTCCCGTTTTATATGCAGAGATGTTTACCGATGTTGCTTTGGAAAACAATTTCTCCGTAGGAGCTCAAAATTGTTCTAACCAAGAATCCGGTGCATATACAGGCGAAATTTCAGCGGCTATGCTAAAATCTATGGATATAGAATTCTGTCTTGTTGGTCACTCCGAACGTCGCAAATATTTTAATGAAGACTCTAAAATGCTTGCCGAAAAAGTAGATATTCTTCTTGATAATGCAATCAGTCCTATCTTCTGCTGTGGCGAAGTTTTAGAAGATCGCGAAGCAAACAATCATTTTGATGTTGTTGGAAAACAACTTTTCGAAGGTTTATTCCATTTGTCAGCAGATGAACTTGATAATGTGGTTATAGCTTACGAACCTGTTTGGGCTATCGGAACCGGAAAAACAGCAAGCCCTGAACAAGCACAAGAAATGCATGCTTTTATCCGCAACCTTATTGCTAAAAAATATAATCAAGAAGTAGCTGATAATACTACAATTTTATATGGTGGTAGTTGTAATGCTAAAAATGCCAAGGAACTATTTGCATTAAAAGATGTTGACGGTGGACTTATTGGTGGAGCATCTCTGAAAGCGGAAGATTTCCTAGCAATTATTAAAAGTTTCTAAATAAAATTGATTAATACACTCCGTGCCTTTGTGTCTCTGTGGTTATTATTTTTCACCACCAAAGTACAAAGACACGGATATATAATTGAAATACTTCTTTTTCAATAAAGATTAGCCATGAATTATGTCGAGTTAAAATTTTCCATTGAACCCCAAACTCCATTTCAGGAAATCTTAATTGCCGAATTAGCAGAAATTGGATTTGAAAGTTTTGATGAAACCGAAGA
>JAGGWH010000026.1 GCA_021157585.1 Bacteroidales bacterium
CAAGAAATGCATGCTTTTATCCGAAACCTTATTGCTAAAAAATATAATCAAGAAGTAGCTGATAATACTACAATTTTATATGGTGGTAGTTGTAATGCCAAAAACGCGAAAGAATTATTTGCTTTAAAAGATGTTGATGGTGGTCTTATTGGTGGAGCTTCATTAAAAGCAGAAGATTTCCTATCTATTATTAAAAGTTTCTAATCGAAAGAGACTAAAATCTCTTTTTATTACTTTGTGCCTCTGTGGTTTTGTTTTTTTACCACTAAGGCACAAGAACACAGAGAAAAAGTACATTCAATTAAAACAACATGAATTATATTGAGTCAAAATTTACTATTGAGCCCCAAACTCCATTTCAGGAAATCTTAATTGCCGAATTAGCAGAAATTGGATTTGAAAGTTTTGATGAAACCGAAGAAGGTCTTTTGGCTTATATTAAAGAGCCTGATTTTGATGAGCGACAACTCAAAACATTAAGCCTTTTAAATAACGACTTGGTAAAGATTAGTTTTACCTACAAATTAATTAAGGATGAAAATTGGAATGCCGTTTGGGAGAGTAATTATGATTCTGTTATAATTGATGAACGCTGCTATATCCGGGCTCCTTTTCATCCCTCACGATCTGATGTAGAATTTGAATTATTGATTGAGCCACAAATGTCGTTTGGAACGGCTCACCACGAAACTACAGCTAATATGATTTCTTTACTTTTAGATGAAAACGTAAAAGGAAAATCATTTTTAGATATGGGTTGCGGAACCGGAGTTCTTGCCATTTTAGCCCATAAAAAAGGAGCAACACCTATTTGCGCCATCGACAATGATGAGTGGGCCTACCGAAATACTATTGATAATGTAAAAAAGAACAACAGTAATCAAATTACTGTTTATCAAGGCGATGCCTCTCTTCTTAAAGGGAAAAAATTCGATATTATTTTTGCTAATATCAATAAAAATATCTTACTAACTGATATGGAAACCTATTTCAAAAGTCTAAATGATAGTGGCATGCTATTTATGAGTGGCTTTTACGAAAACGATCTTTCCGATATAAAAATCAAAGCCGAACAATTAGGATTAAACTATACTAATCATATAGTGAAAAACGAATGGGTTGCAGTAAAATTCGCAAAAACCATAGCTTAATAAATACTAATTAAGCATACTTCATATAATATAAAGATACTAAAAGAAGCAACTGTAAGATTTAGTAATCTTTCTTACCTTTGAATCAAATCTTTAAACCAAACTATATGAAAAAAATCAATCTATTATTAAGCCTTTTACTTGTCTTGCCTTTCAGCCTTTTTGCACAGGTAAATTTAAAGTATCAAACTCCACCAAAAGAAATTTTAGAATTAGCAAACAGCAAGCTCACCCCTTCGGTAAGCATTGATAAAGAAGGAAAATGGATGCTTCTTATGGGGCGTTCAGCCTATAAATCTATTGAGCAAGTTGCCGCAAAAGAATACCGACTTGGAGGCTTACGTATTAACCCAAAAAATAACGACAATAGCAGAGTTCGTTATATTGAAACCCTGACACTAAAAAATATTGCAAGCAGTGAAGAATTTAACATAAAAGGCATGCCGAAAAATGCACAAATTGCAAATATTTCTTGGTCACCCGACTATTCTAAAATTGCATTCACCAACACACTCGCCAAAACCATTGAATTATGGGTTGTTGATGTAAATACAAAAACCGCTAAAAAATTAAGTCAGGATTTAAATGGCGTTTTTGGTCGCGGTTCTTATAATTGGTTTGCCGATGGACAATCTTTACTTTGCTTATTTATAAACCCCGATCGGGGCATTATGCCCAATGAAAACAAAACACCCACAGGACCGGTTATTCAAGAAAATATGGGAAAGAGAGCTCCTTCAAGAACATATCAGGATTTACTAAAAAACGGAACTGACGAAGCCCTTTTCGATTATTTTGCGACATCCATTCTTGTAAAAGTAACGCTTAATGGAAATAAAAAAACTCTCACCAAAGCTGAAATATTCAGTAGCTTTAATCTATCGCCTAATGGCGAATATATTTTAGCCCGAACCATTCAAAAACCTTACTCTTATTTAGTTCCTTATTATAGATTCCCTGCAAAATTGGAATTATTAAATAAAGACGGTGAATTTATTAAAATTGTTCAGGAGCTACCATTAATAGAAGAAATGCCACAAGGTTTTGATGCTGCCCAAAGCGGTGCAAGAAGAGTTAGCTGGCGTGCCGACAAACCGGCATCATTATATTGGGTTGAAGCTTTAGATGGAGGTGATCCGAAAAATAAAGTAGAATTAAGAGACGCTGTTTATACTACCG
The DNA here is from genome assembly GCA_021157585.1 of Bacteroidales bacterium. Lineage (NCBI taxonomy): Bacteria > Pseudomonadati > Bacteroidota > Bacteroidia > Bacteroidales > Bacteroidales bacterium. Next base: position 2,331 of record JAGGWH010000026.1, read on the forward strand.
ATTATCCTTTCGATTTAAATATTAAAAACCATTTAGTCTCAACAAAAAACAGATTTGCCGGAGTTAGTTGGGGAAATAACAATATTGCCATTGTTTACGACCGTTGGCGAAAAAACAGAAACAGCGTTACTTACCTTATCAACCCATCAGTAAGTAATAAAAATCCAACTATCTTATACGATAGAAGTACTGAAGATTTGTATAGCGACCCGGGTTATTTTGTTACTGACGAAAACGAGTTTGGGCGAAATACCTTATTAATTACCAATAAAAAATATCTTTACCTTGTTGGCCAAGGCTACTCTCCTGAAGGCAATCGTCCGTTTATAGATCGCTTTGATTTAAACAAAAAAAATAGCATACGATTATGGCAAGCCGATGGTAAAAAAACTTATGAAAACATTACTGAAGTTTTGGATATACAAAGAGGGCTACTAATAACAAATGTACAATCAGAAGACCAAAACCCTCAATATTTCATACGTAATATAAAAAAGAAAATAGCTCCAAAACAAATTACTAACTTTCCTAACCCCTACAAAAGTTTGACCGGAGTTAGTAAAGAATTCATCAAATATAAAAGAGAGGATGGTGTTGATTTAAGCGCAACTCTTTATCTTCCGGCAGGGTATAATAAAGAAAAAGACGGTCCTCTTCCTCTATTAATGTGGGCTTATCCAAGAGAATATAAAGATTCTAAAACCGCCGGAATGATTCGGACTTCTCCACATCGATTTATGAGAGTAAACTATAGATCTCCTATTTTTTGGGTTAATCGTGGATTTGCAGTTATGGAAAACACAGAATTTCCAATTATTGGTGTGGGAAGCGAAGAACCTAACGACAATTTTGTTCCTCAGTTAATTGCAAATGCTAAAGCTGCCATAGATTATGTTGTTAAATTAGGAGTTGTCGATCCTGATCGTTGTGCCGTTGGAGGTCATTCTTATGGTGCATTTATGACAGCTAATCTGCTCACACATTCTGATTTATTTGCCGCCGGAATTGCCCGCAGCGGAGCCTATAACCGAACACTCACTCCTTTTGGATTTCAATCGGAAGAAAGAACATATTGGCAAGCTCCAGAATTATATTATGCAATGAGCCCTTTTATGCACGCAGATATTATGAAACATCCTTTATTACTTATCCATGGTATAGCAGATAATAATTCCGGCACATTTCCATTACAGAGCGAACGTTACTATAATGCCCTAAAAGGACACGGTGCAACTGTTAGGTTAGTTATGCTTCCGGCAGAAATGCATGGCTATGCAGCTAAAGAATCTATTTTCCATGTACTTTGGGAAACGGATCAATGGTTAATGAAATATGTAAAGAATAAAAAATAATACTTATTACTACTAAGTCGAATTAAAAATACCGTTTACTACTTTAAAAAGAGAAGTTTTAAAAAACTTCTCTTTTTTATTTTGTTTAAACCAAGCACTTTATGTGAAATATTAAAAAATAAAACCGATTTTAAAATCCCTTACAGCTTAGAATAATACCGAATTTGTATCTTTGATAACTGTTCCGATAAAAATTATAATTAATTATGCAACGTCCGACTTTTTTACATTGGAATTATTCAATGCTCATACTGATAATTTTTGTGCTTTTTTCAGGAAAAACACAAGCTCAACAAAGAGTATCTAGTTTCCCTGAAGATCCTATTCTCTATTTTTCAACCTTGGAACAACACTTTAGCTTTGTACAAAAAAGCAAAAAAAAGGAAGCTGCAATTTTTCTTCAAGAACTAAAAATAAAATGGAATTCCGATTTCTTTTCTGATGACGTTAAAAAACAAATATACTTATCATCAAATAAAATGCTAGCCAATAAAATGGCAGCCATGCCCTTTTTCTACGATTATTTTAAAACACTTATTCATCTTATTGAAGAAAATAATAATGAAAGTACTATAGCTTGGATAAAAGCCTCTCAACATATTCTTGACAATAAAAACTATAGAGAATTCTCCTCTTTTGTACGGTCTGCCAATATGTTTTTTACGAAAAACTTAATCTTTTACAATCGCACACTCAAATGGAAAGTCAATGCCAACAATTATTCTATCTCCTTTGAAAATGATTCACTAAAATATATTTTTCCTCAAACAAACTTGGTTTGTTACACTAAGAATGACAGCTCTAATATTATCAATACTAAAGGAATATATTATCCTTCAACTAACACTTGGACAGGAGAAGGCGGCAAAATTGGATGGACTCGTGCCAACTACTCCATCGACAGTGTTTATGCTATACTTAAACATTATTCCATCTATTTACTTTATTCAAAATTTAAAGCCGATTCGGTTCAACTACACCACTATCACTATTTTGACAAACCATTAATGGGGAAATTAGAAGAACAGGTTTTGGCTTCACGTAGAGGAAATAAAGCTATTTATCCAAAATTTGTTTCATATAAAAAGCGATGGGAAATACCAAATATTTTTCCCAATATCGATTTTGTAGGAGGCATACAGGTAAAGGGAGCACAACTTTTTGGTTTTGGTGATGAATCTAATCCTGCATCATTAACGATAAGAAAAAACGATACTGTTTTCATAAAATTACGAGCAAATAGCTTTAGCATACAAAAAGATTATATGCGCTCACAATACACTTCATTAACCATACTGCACAAAAACGATTCTATTTACCATAGTGGGCTTCGCATGAATTATACAAGCGAAAATCAGTTACTCTCTTTTACACGTGATAATCATGGCTTAACTGCTAATCCTTTTTACAATACTTATCATCAAATTGATATGTATGTAGAAGCTGTTTATTGGAAAATGGATGAAAATAAAATCAGTTTTGATATGACAATGGGTAGAACAAAAAGACCTGCACATTTTGAATCATTCAACTATTTTTCTGAATATATATACAACCGCATAAAGGGTATAGATGTAGAAAATCCTTTAGTTGACTTAAAGCGTTATGCCGATAAAAACGGGAGTAATATTGTTTACTTTGATGAGTATGCCGACTACCTGCACTTACCCATTGAGCAGGTTCAGTTATTACTACTTGATCTTGCACATAGAGGGTTTTTACTTTACGATGCAAATAACGAACGCGCAGAATTAGGCGATAAAATAGATTTTTATCTAAAAGCTTATGCAGGAGAAATTGACTCCGATGTTATTCGTTTCGAATCTCATCCCGGCAAAAGAGAAGCTAATGCCTATTTAAAAATTGATGATTTTGATTTACAAATAAATGGTCTCGACCGCATAACACTTTCCGATTCGCAAAACCTTATTATTGAGCCAACTAACAGAAGTATTGTACTCGGAAAAAATAAGGACTTTACTTTTAATGGTAAAATTACAGCCGGACGGTTATCATTTGCAACTACCAATAGCTCATTTAATTACAACGAATTTAAATTGGATATGCCTTCTATCGACTCACTCTGGTTTTGGGTAAAAGGAGATCCTCTTCCTAACGGAGGATATGAAAGAAGATATGTACAAACGGCTATTCGTGATTTAAGTGGTGATTTACTTATTGACCACCCCGATAATAAGTCGGGCTTAGAACCAAGAGATGAATACCCTATCTTTAACAGTAATAAAGATTCGTACGTATATTATAATACATCAAACATTCAAAAAGGAGTTTATACTAAAGATAGATTTTATTTTCACGTAAATCCCTTTACTCTATCGTCTTTAAATAATTTTAGTACCGATGATATTGCATTTGAAGGCTATTTGGCTTCAGGTGGAATTTTCCCCGACATATCGCAAGCATTAACCGTTCAAGAAGATTATTCTCTTGGATTTACCAAAGAATTACCTCCTGAAGGCATTATGGCATATGGTGATAAAGGAAGATTTTTCAATAAAATTAATTTAAGTAACGAAGGACTAAAAGGTGATGGTGAACTTACTTTTATTAATTCTGTTACAACTTCCCAAGACTTTGTATTCCTACCTGATTCTATGAATGTTTATGCACAAACCTTTGAATTAAAACCCACAACGGTTCCTGTTGAATTCCCTCGTGTAAGTGGTGTAGATACCTACCAACAATGGCTTCCATATAAAGAAACTATGAAAATAAGTTCTATTGATAAAAATATCAATATGTACGACGATGAAACATTTATTGATGGGACAATAATGCTGCGTCCAACATCACTAAGCGGAAAGGGGAATATTAATTTTAAAGTGGCTAAATTAAGCTCAGCAAATTATGTATTCAAAAACCAAACTTTCGATGCTGAAAAAACCAACTTTATCGATGAAGGGATGTCGCTCAATAATTTTAGCGCACATACCGATTATACCCAACGCAGTATTACTTTTAGTTCTAACGACGGAACATCAAAAGTAGATTTCCCTGAAAATTTATATATCTGCTATATGGACGAAGCTAAATGGTATATGGATGAAGACATAACCGAATATGCTTCTAGTTTCAAAGGCATAGACAATCAATTTAGTGATTTTAGTCTTCGTAAGTTAGCGGATACCGAATACAAAGGATCTGATTTTATTTCCACACATCCGACTCAAGATTCACTTTCATTTGTTTCTACAAAAGCCAAATTTAACTCAAAAGAAAAAATAATTGAAGCCGAAGGGGTACACTATATTAAAGTTGCTGATGCCGTAATTTTCCCGGAAGAAAATAAAGTTACAATATTAAAAAATGCTAATATTGTCCCTCTGAAAAACTCACAAATTATTACTAATGCTATAACAAAATATCATGAAATAAATAATGCAATAGTAAAAATTGAAGGTAGAAAATCATACAAAGGTTCGGGTGATTATATTTATATCGACAATAAACAAAAACGTCATCCTATACATTTTAAAAAAATACAAGTAGATTCCTCTTACCAAACCGTTGCTCAAGGCGAAATCTTTGCTGAAGATAATTTCACTCTTAGTCAAGAATTTTATTTCCGTGGTATCACCAAACTCGAAGCCAGCCGCAAACTACTGGAATTCAATGGTGGATTCAGAATTGAAAGCAACTGTATTCCGGGGCAAAACTGGATAAAATTCAGCTCAGTAGTTGACCCTAACGATATTAAAATTCCTATCTCGGCTCAACCAATAGTTCCGGATATTAGTCGTCTACAAAAATTTGTGGGGATTCTAAATTCGCCGGCACGACAAAAAAACTATTCTGCATTTCTTAGCAATAGAATTGATTATTATGATTCTCTACTACTTACTGCCAGCGGATATATTATGTACGATAAAAGCTCAAAAGAGTACAGAATTTCATCAAAAGAGAAATTAAATCAGATGGCGCTTCCTGACAATTATTTCAGCTTAAGAACACAAGATTGCAGCACTTATGGAGAGGGGAAAATTAGTCTGGATGTTAACTTTCTTGATTTAAGTATGAAAAGTTACGGGAATATTCATCATAAAGATTCTATTTCCAATATACGACTTGGAATGGCTATTGATTTCCATTTTTCCGATGATGCTTTAAAAAATATTGCCGATCAATTTGCAAATGCAGCTACAACTCAAAAAGTTGATAATAGCAGCACATATTATGCAAAGATGATAGCAGGATTTATAGGAATAGACGAAGCCGAAAAATATATAAGCCGTCAACTTATTGGTAACCAAAGACGCGTCCCCAACCATTTAGTACATACTATTTTCTTAAATGATATTAATTTAAAATGGAATGCTATGCAAGATTCATATCTTAGCGAAGGATTGATTGGAATAGGGAACTTAGGCAAAAACAGAATAAATGTGATGGCAAAAGGTAATGTCGAAGTCAGAAAAAGTCGAGATGGAGATGAACTCACTATCTATTTTGAAGTAAATAATAATTGGTATTTCTTTAAGTACACCAACAACGTAATGCAAGTAAACTCATCTAATGAAGACTTCAAGGACATTATTCAATCTATCGTGGATGGTAAAGGAGAGAAAAATAGATTAAAACAAGACAAGGTAACGGGAAAAAGATCTAATTATAGATATGTTTTATGCAAACGTGGTGAAAAAGAAGACTTTTTAAACCGAATAAAAGCAAACTAATAGAAAAGAATATAAATTTGCTGTAGAATACAAAACTAATATTAGAAAAATCAGACTTTGAGAACATATATCCGACACTACATTTTAACCTTATTCTTTAGCTTATTGCTTATTCTTCCGCAGCAATCGCAAGCACAATCCGGTTTTAGTAGCGAAAGTGAGATGAAAGCAAAAGCATCTGATTATTTCTCTGAAGATAAATTTGATCTGGCTTTTCCTCTCTACTCTCAACTATTAAGCCTCGATCCTAAAAATGCAGAGCTAAACTATAGATTTGGAGTCTGCCTCATGTATACCGATCGTTCAGATTCTGAAGCACCAATAAAATATTTAGAAAAAGCTATTAATAAGGTGAGCGATATTGCGTTCTATTACCATCTTGCTGTTGCCTATCAAAATAATTACTTTTTTACCGATGCCATTTATAACTACCGAAAATATTTACAGTTAGCCAGAAATAAAGCACGAAAAGACTATGACGTAAATCGCAAAATAGCGATGTGCCAGAATGGTATGAATATGCTGAAAGCAGTCGATGATTTATATGTAATGCAAAAATCGGAAGTCGACAGAAAAGCATTTTATCGTTCATATGAATTAGTAGATTTTGGAGGGCGTTTTTTAAACCTTCCTAAAGAGTTTTTAAGCAAAGCCGACCTGAAAACCAATCAAGAAAAAGTAACCTATTTCAATCCTAAAGCAAAATTATTGTTTTATGCCCTAAACAATAAAAACCAAAAAGATATTTATTATCGCATCCGTCAAAACGACGGAGGATGGTCGGAAGCAATATTACTAAGCTCAAGAATAAATACAAATTACGACGAAGATTATCCTTTTTTAATGTCCGATGGCAAAACTCTTTATTTTAGTTCAAAAGGACATAATACTATGGGCGGATTCGATATCTTCCGTACTGTGTACGATAGTCTTAGTCGCCAATGGAGCAAGCCTTCAAACTTAAGTTTTCCTTTTAATACTCCTTCGGATGATATTTTATTTATTTCCAATCCCGACGAAACTATGGCTTGGTTTGCTTCAAACCGAAATAGTTTAAATAATAAAATTACAGTTTACAAAGTTGGTATTATTAAAAAAGAACAACAATCAGCAGATTTATCCGGCATTTACGATGGCAACAAACTATCCGACAATGATTTGGGAAAAATTAAAAATATGGCGATGCTAGACATTAATATTTCTGACAAAGAATTTAATGAAATACCCATAGATAAAAAACAAAAACTTGAAGCTCTTAAAAAAGATGATGCTAACCGTATTTCACAAAATATTCATCAAGCCAACTTAATAAATATCGATAAGCAGATTGAATTACAAGAAATGCAAACAGGCTTAAACGATAGTATTAAAATCGTTATTAAACAGATAGACAATAAGTTAGAATACCTGAAATCTCTTTATATACGAACACAAAATATAATTACTTCAAAATACAGTAAGGTTCAACAAGGATATACAGAGCTATCTCAGCTACTTGAAAAAGCACAAAAAACAACATTATTAAATAAGAAAAAGGAACTTATTGACGATGCTAACAAAAAGCTTTTTAATACCCTTCGTGAAGATGTACAATATAATAGCCTAAATAAAATTGAAGCTGCTATAAATGAACAAATCAACGCTCAGCGAAAACTACTGACAAGAGCCAATATGGTTTTTGGTGATATTCAAAAAAATATTATCACCCGTAACGAAACCGAAAGCAGAAAAAACATTAAACTTTTAGATATACTCATTGAAAGTGCTGACACTCTCACCGATTACACCAAAATTATAGATTATACAAAAGGCGAATTGCTTTATCCTGACTACCCTTCCAATCTGTTAAACGAAGCCACTTTTGCAGCCTATTATATTGAGGATGAAAATGAATACCTCTCTCCTATTTCTGCTGTTGAAACTCGTTTTACAGCTTATATTCCAGTGGTAGAGGAATCGTCTGAATTGGACTTTTTAAAAAGTATAGAAATAAAAACGAGTGCCGCAAGGCAAAAAAACAAACAACTTTTATATCAATTAAAACTTACCGAAAGTTTAATTAAAGAAAAAAAGCAGAAGGCTGATTTATTACTAAAAGAAGCAAATGCTCTGACAACAAAATTTAACTCAACATCTGATTTAGTAGCTATAAACGCCAAATTTGCCGAAGTTAGAAGAGCTGCTTTTGAAACAACCTTAGCCCAAGAAATTTACGATAGCCTTAAAACGACTATTAAAAAATCAAAAAAAATTGCTGATGAACTAACTTCACTAAAAAGCGATATTGAATTACTGATGGAACAAGGCAAAAATAAAGACGCCTACAGCTTAGAAAATAGAGTTAAAGAACTGGAAACGCAAAATTTTAATCTCCCCAATTATAATAATAGTATCGATTTTAACACAAAAAGACTTCTTAATATAAGCTATCCTCCTGCAATTAAAAACACCAGCACTTATGTAGAATACACTATAAAAGATGGGGAATTACAACGAAGAAAAGGGCAGGCTTTTTCTTATAAAAATGTTGATGAATTAATAGCTAGCAATAATCTGTTAGAAACAGCAGAAGATGAAAAGTTATCTGTGACAAATAATGCCAAAGTAAACCCTTCAAAGAAAGAAATACGAGAGGAATTATCTACGTTCAAACAACAACAAACAAATAGATTAGAGAAACTCACTCTACAATCAAGCTTCCTGACAAAAAAAGCGAGTGAAAAATTAGACTCATCTAATGCCGCCTTACTTGATTTTGAATTAATGCGAGAAAAATATAATAATGGGGAGTTAAGTGATCAGAAAAGCATATTAGCAAAGCAAACTGAGTCACAAAATTTATTGTATCAATCTTTAGCAATAAAAAGTTTTGCCGAAAAAACCGACTCTATAATTCAAGCCGAGCAAAAGTTAAAAAAGGAATCTACCGACCAAATTTTTGCCATTGAACAAGCATTATTAGAAAATCAACCGGAAAAAGCCCAAGCACTCTATCGTGCTCTTAATAAAAACATTACAACAACAAATAAAGAAGTAGAATCTCTTGTACAAGACTGGATTAAAACCGAAGTCGATAATATTCCCAAACAAAAAATACAAGCAAATACTGCATTTGAAAATTCTCAAAAACTTACTGATGAATCTATAAAATTATTAATGGAATCTCAAGATTTAAGAGAAACGGCAAAAAATAAAACTAATGCTTTTAAACGAAGAGAACTCATACGAAATGCTGAAGAAAAAGAAATACTTGGAATTCAAAAGCAAGACGAAGCCGACAAACAATTAGCCACAGGAACTAAACTTTACGAACTTATAAAAAGAGCAGAAGCAATAAAACCAATAGCAAGTGAATTTACAGCACCAACTATGCTTCTAGCCGGCACAGAAACAATTTTAAATCCAAATAAACGTAAAACTGAACTTAATGAGCGTTTAAATATTAGAGAAAAAGAAGCACCTCTCACGATATCAACCGAAAAACTACTTCTACAAAAAGAAAGTCCAAAACTTGATATTGAAAATATTCCGGAGATGAATGATTTAATGGCTTATGAAACAAAACGATATAAAGCACAACTTTTAGCCGATGAATTAGACATTAATAAACGGGAAACTGTGCATCTGCTAAAAAAAGCTAAAGTACTAAGCGGTAAAGCTGCTATTGAAAATTCGCATCAGATTGCAGAACTAAGAAAAGAAGCAGAATCCTTACAAAAAGCTTCTGCTCAAGCATTTATTGAAGCTAGAAATATTTATAATCAATTACCTAATACAGACAAAAAACAAGCGGATAAAAGCGAAAGCAATTTTGAGAATTACTTAATAAATGTAAAAAATCGTATTGCTCAATTGCTTAACGACGTAACCTTATTAAGTGAACAAGCCAACAGCACAACAGACAAAGCAAGTCGTGAGAACTTAATCCGACAAGCAGATGAAAAAGAACAAATTGCTATGTATCTTATTTTGGACGAATATGAAATTATAGCTCAACGTAATAAACAAAACTATCGCAAAAATTCTCTTACAATCAATAAGCTTTTCCTTGAAAATCTGAATAAAGAAGAAAAAAAATTAATGCAAGCTGTTTTCACTCAAATCGAAAGATTTATTGATCAAGCGAATAAAAAACGTATAAAAGCAAAAAATAATGAGCTTTCGTTTACATTAAGAAAAATGTTGTATCAAGATGCCTTTTCACTTGAATCCAGTGCTTTAGATTTACAGTTAGAAGCTATAAGAATGATGCAACAAAATGATATAAAGACTATGTTGGCATATCAAGAAAAACCTACTACTCAAACGGAAACTCTTGCAACAAAAGCTCCCTCAACAACTAAAAATAATGCAGATAAACAAAGCCAAGAGGAGAATTCTATTCCAAAGCCTAAGATAGATGAGACCACTGTTGCTTTTACTGAAACAGAAAAGTCCTCTGAAACGACTACTAAAGTTGAAGAAACTTCTGTAACCGCTGTTGAAAAGAAAAAATTAGAAGAAACAATCAAACAAGAAACTACAGAAGCTATAGTGGCTGAGGCTGCAAAAGAAAATGAAGTTATTGCTAAAACAAAACAAGCAAAAGAAACAGAGCCAAAAAATAACGATTCGAGAGAGCTTCTTAGTCGGGTTGAGAATAATACAGAAATAAAAACTAATGTTGAAAACAAAGTTTCTACTTCTGTACACAAGACAAATAAAACGCCTAAAACATTCCCCAATGTGCGTTTAGAGCAAAAACCTAATGGCACTCAGTTTAGTGTACAAATTGCTGCAATTGGCGGAATAAGAACAACCGATAACTTTATGAATGTTATTGAATTATTCGCATTAAAAGATAGCGAGAAAGAACTATATAGGTATTTTTCCGGAAGATTTACAAATCTTAAGGCAGCCATTATCCGGCGTAATTCTTTAAGATTGCAAGGTTATTCCGATGCTTTTATTAAAAGCTGGAAAGATGGTAAAAACGTAAGTATGTTTGAGGCTGCCGGAGAAATTGATGAAGCCACATCAGCATTATTAAGAAAAACCATAATAGCACTTCCCAGCCAGTTTAAAAATGTAAATTTTTCCGCTACCAATATTTCTCAACTGAATGGCATCTATTATTCCGTCCAGGTAGGAGTTTATAGTCGTCCCCGCTCTTCCTCTCAACTATTCGGTATAAAACCATTATATCACGACAGAATGGATAATGGCTATTGGGTTTACTTCAATGGAATTTTTAAATCCATATCTGATGCGGAAAAAAATAAAACCGTAGCTAGAAAAAAAGGTGTTCCTGATGCCTTTGTTGTAGCATTTAATGAGGGTGAAAAAGTTTCATTATCAAATGCTAGAAAAGCAATTAGCCAAGGCAATTCACTAGCTGCTGATGAGGATATTATTATGTTAGAAGATGCCGCAATAAAAGTCGACGATCAATTGAAAACTATTGTTGGGACTAAGAAAACACCTGTAAAAAACCCTATTTATAAAATTCAAATTGGGGTATTCACTAATCAAATATCTATGGATTGGGTCTTAGAAAAACTAGAAAATCCTAATATTTATAAGCTAAGTCATTTTGTTAACTCAAGCGGAAAATATGTTTACACCATTGGGGATTTTGACTCTTACGAAAAAGCTGCTGATTTTAATTCTAAAGAAGTAAAGATAATTATAAAAGATGCCTTTATAGTTTCATTTGAAAATGGCATAAAAACAAATATTACCAAATAATATCACTGCTGAGTAAACACAAAAAATTCCAAATATCAGAATAGGAACCTGCCAGTAAAAATAAAAATTACTAATTAACGACGATTACTTTTTTGATACGTTTGAGCTTCGCCATATGCGGGACAGTCTTTAGATGTAGAACAAGAAGTGGCAACTAAAGCCAAAATAAACAAGCTTATTAAAAATACTGCAGTACGTTTCATATCTCAATTTTTCAATCATTAAAAAGCTAAAATAAACAATATTTTTTATTTAGTTCAAAAAAAAATACTTTGCATAAAATAATTTATTCCTATTTCAATTTATAGATCTTCAAATTTTACAAACACACATTATTTTAATAAGAAAGTGTATTTTTACGTCTTTAAGAGAAAATTAATATGGAAAATAAAAAACCAAATATTCACGAGAGTTGGTACAGGGTACTAAAAGAAGAATTTGAAGCAGATTATTTTGCCAAATTAAAATCTTTTTTAGTAGAAGAAAAAAAGAGAAATATTATTTATCCTCCCGGACCTCAAATTTTTTCTGCCTTCGACTCTACTCCTTTTGACAAAGTTAAAGTTGTTATTTTAGGTCAGGATCCTTATCACGGTCCGGGACAGGCTCACGGCTTATGCTTTTCGGTAAATCCGGGTATAAAACATCCTCCTTCGTTAAGGAATATTTTTAAAGAAATTGAAGATGATCTTGGTATTCCTTACCCTAAAAGTGGGTCATTAATTCCTTGGACAAAACAAGGCGTTTTATTATTTAATGCTACCTTAACCGTTCGTGCACATCAAGCGGGATCGCATCAAAAAAAGGGATGGGAACAGTTTACAGATGCCATTATCAAGAAGTTATCCAACGAAAAGGAAAAACTTATTTTCTTACTCTGGGGAAATTTTGCCATTTCAAAATCAGCTTTAATTGATCAATCCAAACACCATATTTTAACTGCCGTTCATCCTTCGCCCCTATCGGCTCATAGAGGATTTTTTGGATGCAAACATTTTTCAAAAACAAACCAACTCCTCAGTCAAAATGGTTTAAAACCTATCGACTGGCGTGTTGAAAATTAATTTAGAATGCAAGAATGGATTGAGCTCAAAGGCGTAAAACAAAACAATTTAAAGAATATATCTTTAAAGCTCCCGCGAAATAAGTTTATTGTAATCACTGGTGTTTCAGGCTCAGGAAAATCTTCCTTGGCTTTTGAAGTCATCAATAATGAAGGTCGTAGAAAATATTTCATCAACCTATCGGGACAAGCCAGAAAGTATCTCAACAAATTGGAAAAACCTGATGCGGATAGCATTAATGGTTTAACGCCAACCATTGCCGTATCACAATCTCAAAACAATCACAGTCCCAGATCAACTGTGGGCACAATATCTGAAATCTACGACTATTTGCGTTTACTCTTTGCCAGACTTGGAAAATCCAAAAATGCTGATATTAAAATTAGTCGTAGCTTATTTTCTTTCAATAGCCCCGAAGGTGCTTGTCCGCAATGCAAAGGTTTAGGTTTAGAAGATAAAATAGACCCTGCTCTTTTGATTGAAGATGAAAATAAAAGCATTCGAGAAAGAGCGTTTAAAATTACGAATCCTCAAGGCTATATAATCTATTCTCAAGTTACCATTGATGCGCTGGAACAAGTTTGCCAAGCCCACGGTTTTAGTGTTGATATTCCTTGGAAAGATTTGAATGCCGAACAAAAAGATATTGTTCTAAACGGAAGTAAAATCATTATAATCCCCTACGGGAAACATACGCTAGAATCGCGAATGAGATGGTCTGGAATTACCGCAAAACCAAGAGAAGAAGGCTTTTACAAAGGCATCCTCCCCGTAATGAATGATATTTTAAAGCGCGATAGAAACCCAAATATTCTACGTTTTGCAAAAACGGTTAGATGTACTCAATGTCACGGAAAACGTTTGTCGGAGAATTCTTTAAGTGTCAAAATCGGAGATTTTTCCATTGATGATTTAGCTACACAAAGTTTCGATGAATTAGATAAATCCTTATCCAAACTTCATATTTCTTCAACTCAAAAAGAAGTTGCAGAACAAATCATTCAACCCATTCAAAAACGAATTGCTTTATTAAAAGAACTTGGGCTTGGATATTTAAGTTGCTCTAGAACCGCAAATACTTTATCGGGAGGAGAAATCCAGCGTTTACGCTTGGCAAAACAAATTGCATCAGGCTTACGCAATATCACCTTTGTTTTTGATGAGCCTTCGGCAGGAGTTCATCCTATGGTAAATCATCAGATTATCAATAAACTTAAAGAATTGGTAAGCAATGGTAATACTGTAATTACCGTTGAACACGATGAAGAAACTATGCTGCAAGCCGATTGGATAGTTGAAATTGGACCCAACGCAGGCTCTTCTGGCGGTGAAATTATGTTTTCCGGAACGAAGAATGACTTTCTTAAATCGAAACATAAATCGCTAACGCTTGATTATCTGCAAAAGCGAAAAACAATAGAAATTCCTTTCCGCGCTGAAGATGAGACGAAGGAGTTCTCAATTAAAAATGCAAGTATAAATAATCTGAAAGATATTACTGCTCATTTTAAGTACAATAGAATGAATGTAATAACAGGTGTTTCGGGTGCCGGAAAATCAAGCCTTTTATTTCAAACTTTAATTCCACTCACAAACAACACTTACCACAATCAGATACACGCAAAAGGACAACCAGAGCTTGAAAATTTTAATTTTTCGAGAATCCTTCACGTTGATCAATCAGCAATTGGAAAAACCGCTCGCAGCACGCCTGCAACCTATACCAAGATTTTTGATTCTATCCGTAAACTCTACGCTAAACTTCCCGAATCAAAAGAACAAAAATATACACAAAGCACATTTTCATACAATACTATTGGCGGAAGATGCGAAAAATGTGAAGGTGCTGGGAAGATAGAAACAGGAATGCATTTCTTAGGCAATATTGAAAAAACTTGCGACCACTGTCAAGGAAAACGCTATACCGATGATTTAAATAAGATCAAGTACAAGAAAAAAAGCATCGCTGATGTTTTGGACTTAAGTTTTGCTTCGGCTTTAAACTTTTTTAGCAACGAACCTTCTATTCAAAAACAATTATCAATTGTAAACGATATTGGTCTGGGTTACTTAAAGTTAGGACAATCTTCAAACACCTTATCAGGAGGGGAAGCTCAACGTCTTCGATTAGCAACCGAACTAATCAAAGGGAAATCACAAAACAGTCTTTATATATTTAATGAGCCCAGTTCTGGACTTCATTTTTACGATATCCAAATACTTCTAAATCTTTTTGCTGAACTTCTAAAACAAGGACATACATTAATCATCATCGAACATAATTTAGATATCATCAAAAATGCGCACCATATTATAGACTTAGGTCCATTAGGAGGTGAAAAAGGAGGCGATATTGTTTTTTCGGGGACTTATAATGATTTGGAAAACTGTCAAAAATCACTCACAGCTAAAAGTATTAGACAAGTATCTGAACTAGACAAATCAGCTTCAACTACAGTAAATTTTAACAGTCCGATAAGGCTAAATGGAGTTAGAACGCATAATTTGAAAGGAATAAATGTAGAGATTCCTGTCCATAAAATTACGGCAATAATTGGAAAATCAGGAAGTGGAAAATCGAGCTTGGCTTTTGATACTTTATTTGCGGAATCGCAAAACCGATTTACAGAAAGCTTTCCTAACTATGTTAGGCAATTTTCAAGCCATTATTCTCAAGCAAAATTTGATTCCGTTTCAGGCCTAACACCCGTCATTGGACTTCGACAAAAAAATCAAATCAAAGACGTAAGATCAACCCTAGGAACATTTACTGAGGTTTATGATTTGTATCGGCTACTCTATTCTCGTTTCGGAATTACGTCCTGCCCTAGCTGCGGTTCAAACGCTCTAAATGGGTTCTGCGAAGCGTGCAATAAACAAGTCGGAATTAAGTATAACGCCAGTCATTTCTCTTTTAATCAAGCCGAAGGAAGCTGCGAAACTTGTAGCGGAATTGGTAATATTTTAACTTCCAATCCTCAATTACTTCTCAAAGACACCAATAAATCTCTTTTAGACGGAGCCTTTAAAAATCATAAGTCGATACAGTTTTACGCCGATTCAAACGGACAATATTTAGCTACATTAAAAGAAGTTGGCAAACGTTTTAACATTGATTATTCTCAAGCTGTAAACTTACTCGACACATCAGCCATTAATAAGGCTTTTTACGGAACTGGAGACGAAGTATATAATGTTGAATGGCAGTTCAAACGCAAAAACCATACAGGAACCCATAATTTCAAAGGAAAATGGCAAGGTTTTGTCGCTTTAATTTTAGATGAATATTATAGAAAGAAAGCCAATGGTAAAGGCGATGATTTACTTCCGTTTTTAACTGAAGAAGAATGCCAGAGCTGTTATGGACAAAGACTTAAGCCACAAATTCTCGAAGTGAAATTTCAAGGGATAAATATTGCTGAACTAAGTGATTTATCAATCTTAGAAAGCTGTAGTTTATTCCATAGAATTTATCAAGATATCAATACTTCCGAGTTTAATCATATTGATAATCAGCTTATTGAGAATATTCTTCAGAAGCTATCTGCACTCAAACAAATGGGATTGGAATACCTACAAATGAGTCGTAAAACACAAACGCTATCAGGAGGAGAATACCAAAGAACACTTATGGGGATTCAATTAAACGGAAACCTAAGCGGCATTACTTATATTCTTGATGAACCAGGAACAGGCCTTCATCCTACTGATTTTCCAATTATTACAAAAGCTATTCAGCGATTGAAGAGTATTGGGAATACAATAATACTAACCGATCATAATCCAGACATTATTAAAACAGCAGATTATTTGATAGCTCTGGGACCTGATTCCGGAGTTGAAGGTGGAGAAATAGTTTATGCCGGCAAACCCAATAAATACACAGATAAATTAAGTAATGATATCAACAGCCTCACAAAGAATAATCAAAATCAAAAGTTGATATCAATAAAACAGGCCAAAATCAACAACCTTAAAAATATTGATGTTCACTTTAAGATAAATCAATTAAACGTGATTTGTGGAGTTTCGGGAAGCGGAAAAACGACATTGATAAAACAAGTCCTTTTGTCTTCACATAAAGCAAATGAGGCTATAAACTGCAAATCAATATCTGGATTAGACCCTAAAAATAAAATGCATTGGGTTTCATCCACAAAAGGTTTTTCAGGGCATAGTATAATTGCCAATTATTTAGGCCTATACGATGAAATTAGAAAAATCTTCGCCCAACAAAAACAAGCTAAAGAACAGAAACTAAAAGCTAGTGATTTTTCTTTCCAATCGAAAAGCGGACAATGCCCTGTTTGTAAAGGACAGGGAGAAATTCGTGTAAAACTTGACTTTATAAACGATGTAAGTACAATTTGTGAAAGCTGTAATGGAAGGCGTTTTATTTCAAAAGTTTTGAGCGTTGAGTACAAAGGTTTATCAATAGATGAAGTCCTTAATTTAAGTGTTTCCGAGGCTTTCAATTTCTTTTCTGAAAATAAGATCATGAAACAGAAATTAGAATTTATTCAGAAAATAGGACTCTCCTACTTGAGATTAAATCAACAATTAAAGCAATTATCGAGTGGTGAATTTCAACGGACTAAGATTGTTCGCGAAATTTTGACTGCTGATATTCAGAATGGAATCTTTCTTTTTGATGAACCAAGTAAAGGGCTTCATAAAAACGATTTAGGTTTTCTTTTTGAACTTTTTCAAACTTTACTCAACCAAAATTGCACTTTAATTGTTATTGAGCATAATCCATTAATAATCGATAAAGCCCATCATATTATAGAATTGGGAAAAGGTGCAGGAGAATTGGGTGGCGATCTTATATTTCAAGGCGATTTTAAAAACCTAATCGAGAATCCTCAATCATTAACAGCTCGTTATTTTAGAGATTCCTTGAAATATCCTCTAAACTAATACAAGAATAGCAATTACAGCTAAGCCTAAACCTATCCAATTCCACCATTTCAATTTTTCACGAAAAAGAAGCAAGGCTACAAGCACAGAAACGCTAATAATGCCAACATTATTTATTCCATAGACTATAGAACTATCGATATTGCTTTTTTCCAGTGCTAGAATGAAAAAATACAGCGATGCGAAATTTACTAAACCAAGAGCGAGACCATACAGTAATGTATTGGCTTTAAAAACAGATTGAATATTATTTCTTTTTAGCAAGAGAAGTAAAATACCAAGTATAGCAGCAACGGCAAAGCAAGTCGCAGAGAATAATGCAATATTTCCTTCAGGAATATAAGTATGTTGGGCTAGTTTAATTAAGGAGTCCGCTATACCAATAAACACGAATATTAATAGAGGTAAAAAGAGCAATTTTCTATCTGCCTTTTTATCACTTTTAATGTAAGCTGCTAAAGCCACCGATACAATAGCTAGGATAATCCCAATTATTTTGAATGTTCCGAGTTCCTCGTTAAAGTATAATAATGAAAACAGAATAGGTATCGCCATAGACATCTTTGCAGAAATAACAGTTACTGAAACCCCGATACGTTGAGTAGTCACTCCCATTAAATAAAAAACAAAGATGAAAAGACTACCAATGAGTACAGCTAACCATATCCAATTACCAAATTCAAAATTGAATTCCTGCAATTGCAATGCTAGGCCCAAGAAAACGGCAACAAAATAATTAACGACAATTACAGCCAATAGATTTAAATTATTCTTTCCAATCAACTTAAAAAGAAGAACTATTAATGTAGATGAAAGAATACTTAATATTAAAAATAGCATTTGCAATATTTTTGATTGTGCAAAACTAGATATAAGTGTGCTAAATCAAACAATTTCCCGAAGTATTTGTCAACGATATCCATCTTTACATCACTAATAGAAAATTAATAACAGCAATAAAACCCTCTATTTCTTTTGGTTATAATTTACAACTATTAGGAATAAAAAAAAAGACGAAATTTTCTTCAGTTTAGGCTTTGAACATTCAGAATACTTTCTACATTTGCACTCGCTTTTGGCGGGGACAATATGTCTTCTGATAGAGTGAAAAAGCACATTGAAAATAAATTTTAATTTTTATCAAATTTTTTTTCAAAAAGGTTTGGAAAGAGCAAAATTTATTTATCTTTGCAGCCCCTTAACAAAGGGAAAAAAGAAGTTCATAGAAAGATTGAA